>JAQVRY010000130.1 GCA_028700795.1 Tissierellia bacterium
TTCATAAGTATACTCCTATTTAAATGTATGATAGTATGTGCAATTTTATCATAGTTAAAAACCAAATACAACCGCAACGATTACCAAATTTATGCGACATTTGGAGCAAATAAATTTGTGAACGAGACTGAGTAACATGTCTTTCTGAACCATAAGCTGTTAAAAGTATCTCTAAAAATAAGAAAAATATTAAGCGAACATTTGCAGGACACGACTATAATTCTTAGCGAGTGCAGGTTGAAAATCCGTTAAGCAGCTTGCACTGTTTGAGCGTAGCGAGTTTGCAAGCTGTAGGATTTTTAGCCGTCATGAGCTTTAGAATTATTCGTGGCCGAAACCGAGAGTGAATATTTTTCTTATTTTCCTAATTCAATATTAACGTGTTAGTTCAGCGTCAAAGTAACCATGGAAGATTTGACAACCTGCTCTCCTGCTTTGGGAAACTGGGATTTAACTGTTCTTTCAGCTTCCACTTCAATTGTAATGTTGCTTTCCAAACCCGCATTTATCAGCTTATCGGTTGCTTCTGCAATTGTAAGCCCCAATAGATTTGGAACCGTCACCATTTGTTTTTCCACATGACCGAGTTCCTCTTCAGTATAAACCGGCTCTACATCATAATATTTGAGTATATTTTCTAATAAATCAGCACAAACCGGTCCAGCAACTATACTGCCATAGGACCCTATACTAATGTCAGGCTCATCGACCATTACCAAAGCAACTGCTCTTGGGTTATCAACAGGAGCAACACCAATAAAGGAAGATATGAATTTTCCATCAATATATCTACCATCAATAACTTTTTGTGCAGTTCCTGATTTCCCGCCTATTCTATATCCAGGTCTATAAGCTTGTTTAGTTCCTGCTTCTGCAGTTTCTTTCATTATTTGAAGCATTATTTTTGATGTTTCATCAGAAATAACTTTTCTTCTTACTTCTGTATCAAAATTTTTAATTATATTTCCATCTTCATCAATGAGCTGCTTTACAATTCTGGGCACCATTAAATTGCCACCGTTTGAAATTGCCGAAACAGCATTTGTCAATTGTATGGGAGTTATTGCAACACCTTGACCGAAAGCCTGAGTTACAACATCCACATCCTTCATATATTCAGGTTCCTTTACAATGCCTAATGCTTCACCATTTAGCATAATACCTGATTGCTCTTCAAAGCCAAATGATTTCAAGTATTTGTAAAATGCATCTTTCCCTATATCAAGACCAATTTGTGCAAGTGCATCGTTGCATGAATGCTGTATCGCTTCAGACAATGTCTGCTGTCCGTGAGGTCTGTAGTATCTCCAGCACTTAATATTGTGACTTGTAATTTGTCTTACAAAACCGTCACAAAAATATGTAGAGTTAAGTGTTGCAGCATTTTCTTCAAGTGCTGTTGCTGTAGTTATGAGCTTAAATGTTGAGCCGGGCTCATATATATCATTAACAGCAGGATTTCGCCACATATCAAACCAAGCATTTTGAAGCTCTTCATTGGATAAGGTTTCCCACTGTTCTTGAATATTTGCATCTATTGGAATTCTTGGGTCATTGGGATCATAATCAGGTTTTGATGCCATTGCTAAAATATCGCTTGTATTCGGGTCCATTACTATAATTGTTGCTCGTTTTGCATTGTAATCTGCCATAACCTTTTCGGCTGCTGATTCCGCGTAATGCTGTATTACCTCATCCATGGTAAGTACAACCCCCGAGCCGTCTTTAGATTCATAATATTCATTATATCCGAAGGGAAGCTCCCTTCCGTAGGCATCCGTATTCACAACAGTTCTCCCCGGAATCCCCGTCAAATAATCATTGTAGGTGGCTTCAACTCCATATAATCCGTCCTGGTCAATATTTGTGAACCCCAATACATAGGGTGCAAAATTTCCGTAGGGGTATACCCTTTTATTGTCTTCAATTATACTTATGCCGCTTAATTCCTGCTCCCTTATTTTTTGTGCCTGCTCATCGGTAATCCATTTTTTTAGGATTACATAGTTATAATTGGAAGTTATTTTTTGAAGAACTTCCTCATAATCCATCTCTAAAATTTCCGATAAAATCTGTGCAATTTCTTCCGGAGTCTTGGTATTTAAAGGTATTTGTTCCGCTTGAGTTTCTTCCGTAAACATAGTTCGGTTTAGTTTCTTTAAAATCGCAGTCAAAATACCGTCATCTTCGTTTTCTGTATTATCCGTGGCAGGTTTCACACTTTTCTTCACGTCTGCCGGAAAACATGTGACAGTGCTGGAATTAATGCTTACTGCTAATCTCTTTCCCTTGGCATCGTAGATTGTACCTCTTTTGGCACTTATGGTAATATCCCTTGACCAGTTTTCCATTGCTTGTTTTCTGTATTCTTCACCTTTTATCAGCTGTATGTAACCAAGCCTTACAACCAAAGCCATGGTAACTAAAAAAAAGCATACTAAGAAAAATAACATCCTTCTTTTATTCTGAAGGTTAGTAGTGCTTTTTGCACGCTTCCTCATATGGCAACCCCCTTATCGAATGAAACTTCTTACCTTGTCAATTAATCCTACTAACAGATTTTCATCCTTTGCCATTATATTATTTTCTTCGGTTGTATCAGAGCCATATGTAAAGTCTAGGAATACTGTCTGCTTCCTTGTTGGATAATTCATACCTAAATAAACTTTAGCCATTTCCTCAATGCTGTTAGTGTTCTTAATACTCTCCAAAGCTATATTGTATTTGTCGATTTCACTATTAAGATTTGTTATTTCAATACTTAGATTATTCAGCTCCATTTGCTTGTCAGTGATTACGGCATAATTATAAACTATTAATATTCCTAATATGAAAGTAATAGCAATCATAGCTGAATTTTTTAAACTCTCTATAAAAGTATTATTTTTCTTTTTTGTTTTTATTCGCTTTTTTGGAGAATAATCTTTTTCAATTCCATACTCCTGTAACTCAACAGCTTCTTTTCTTAACGCTGACATTTTTTACACCCTTTCACCTATTCTTAATTTTGCGCTGTGTGCTCTTCTGTTTTCTGATAATTCTTCTTCTGATGGAGTTATTGGTTTTTTAGTTATTATTTTTAGTTTTCTTCTGTGATCGCACATGCATTTTGGAAACTCAGGAGGACAAATGCAATCCTTATTTAATTCTGTAAATGTATTTTTTATAATTCTGTCCTCAAGGGAATGAAATGTTATGATGCAGATTCTCCCTTTCTTATTCAGTCTTTCAACTGCGGACTTAACTGTGCTTTCAAGTATTTCCAACTCTCTGTTCACTTCAATTCTTATTGCCTGAAATGTTTTCTTGGCAGGATGGGAGCCTTCTTGTCTGACTCGCTTCGGTATTGCCTTTTTAATAATCGATACAAGCTGCCCCGTTGTTTCTATAAATTCCTGCTCTCTTTCCTGTACAATGAATTTTGCAATTCGTGCTGCCCATTTTTCTTCGCCGTAATCCCAAAGAATCCTTGATAATTCATTTTCCTCATATCCGTTTACAATATGCCTTGCGGTGGTTGTCTGACTTTTATCCATCCTCATGTCGAGGGGCATATCATTATTGTAAGAAAATCCTCTTTCCGGAATATCAAGCTGAAATGACGAAACACCAAGATCAAATATTATTCCGTCAATTTTTTCTATATTTAGCTCATCTAAAATTTCGTCTATATTGCTGAAATTATTCTTTACCGGTATAAAATTTTTATAATTGCTTAATTTTTCTGTAGCTTTTTGTACAGCATAATCATCCTGATCAATTCCTATGATTTTTCCCTTTGTATTTCTTTTAAGTATTTCCTCAGTATGGCCTCCCCCGCCAAGAGTACAATCAACATAAATACCGCCTTCTTTAATATTCAGACCCTCTATAGATTCATGAAGTAAAACCGGTTTATGTATGTAATTCATGTTTCCTCCTTATAAGCCTATCCCCAATTCCGACAT
>JAQVRY010000032.1 GCA_028700795.1 Tissierellia bacterium
GGCTTAAATTAAGACGGTTTTTTTGTAGAGGGACAGCTGTTCGCTTTGCTGCATCCGGAGCATCCTGAGCAGCATCCGCTATCGCTTTTATTTTGTTTTTTTATAACTCTGATTACAACTGCAACAATTGCTGCAATAATTAAAAGTATTACTATATCAGCAAAATTCATTTTTAGCCTCCTGAAAATAAGCTGCCAATTTGATAAACAAGAGTTCCTACCGCATATGCAGTAACTGTCTGATATAAAGCAGTCAAAACAGCATACCTTAGCGAGCCCAACTCCCTTTTTGTCGCTGCAAAAGCAGCAACGCAAGGCATATATAATAAAACAAATACTAAAAATGCAAATGCACTTAAAGGCGTAAATATTTTAAACAAAACTTCAGAAAGCTGTACGTCTGTAACAGCACCTGTCAATACGCTTAAAGTACTTACAACAGCTTCCTTGGCTGTTAAGCCGGTAATAAGTGCCGTTGAAGCTCTCCAGTCATTAAATCCCAATGGTTTAAATATCGGTGAAACCATGGAGCCTATATAAGCAAGCATGCTTTTTGAGCTGTCTTCAACCATGTCGAAGGACCAATTAAATCCTTGCAAAAACCATATCACTATGGAAGCCAAAAATATTATTGTAAATGCTTTTTGAATAAAATCTTTAGCCTTTCCCCACATATGGATTAAAACACTTTTTCTTGAAGGTATTCTATATGCAGGCAGTTCCATTACAAATGGCACCGGCTCTCCCTTAAATATTGTATTTTTCAATAACAAACCTGATAATACAGCAACAACAATACCCGTTGCATACAGCCCAATCATAACCAATGCAGCATTGTCCGGGAAGAAAGCTACCGTAATCATTCCATAAATAGGAAGCTTGGCGCTGCATGACATAAAAGGTGTTAAAACAATTGTCATTTTCCTATCCCTTTCACTTGCCAATGTCCTTGTTGCCATAATAGCAGGAACACTGCATCCAAAACCAATAAGCATTGGAACAAATGACCTTCCCGACAAACCAATTTTTCTTAGAAGTTTATCCATCAAAAATGCTACTCTTGCCATATAGCCGCTATCTTCCAAAAGGGACAAAAAAAGGAATAAGACTACGATAATAGGAAGGAAAGACAATACACTTCCAACACCGACAAATATCCCGTTAATTACAAGTGAATATACCCAATCACTAACCCCGATTCTAATCAATGCATTTGATATTGTTTCAGTAAATGCAGTAATTACAACTTCCAAAAATTCTTGAAGGGGAGCACCTATAACACTAAAAGTCATCCAGAAAACAAAAAACATGATCCCTAAAAAAATTGGTATGCCAAAATATTTATGTGTCAATATTTTATCGAATTTTTCGGAGCGCTGCTGCTCCTTTGTTTCCTGTTTTTTAACAACGGACTCTGAACAAATCTTCTCAATATAGCAATATCTCATGTCTGCTAAGGCTGCTTCTCTGTCAGTTTCTAAAGCTTCTTCCATATCTTTAACCACATGCTCTATAATATGTTTTTGGTTTTCTGTTATTTCCAGGCTTTTAAAAGTAGGCTCATCTCCTTCAACAAGCTTAGTTGCAGCAAATCTTGGAGGATAACCTGCATTTTCTGCCTGGTCAGCTATTAAGTGTGAAATGGAGTGTATGGCTTTATGAACTTCGCCAAAGCAAAAATCATGCTTCTTAGGGCTTGAATTTTCCTTAATCGACCTTATGACAATATCAATAAGTTCAGGTATTCCTTCGTCTTTGCTTGCAGATATAGGAACTACAGGTATTCCTAAATGAGAGGATAATTTCTTTACATCTATGGAATTCCCGCTGGCTGTAACCTCATCCATCATATTCAATGCAATAACCATTGGAATTGATAACTCCATAAGCTGAAGCGTCAAATATAAATTTCTTTCAATGTTTGTTGCATCAACTATATTTAGAATTAAATCAGGCTTCTTCTTAAGTAAAAAATCCCTGGTAACAACCTCTTCCATTGTATATGGAGATAATGAATAAATCCCCGGTAAATCTACTATGGATATATCCTTGTGTTTTTTTAATTGACCTTCCTTTTTTTCTATTGTCACACCGGGAAAATTACCAACATGTTGATTGCTACCTGTCAATTTGTTATATAAAGTAGTTTTTCCGGAATTCTGATTTCCTGCAAGTGCAATAACACTCATACGTCAAATACCTCTTTCAGTTCTATCTTTGCTGCTTCATCCTTACGTATTGTTAAAACATAGCTTCTTAGAGATAATTCTATTGGATCACCCATAGGTGCAACCTTTCTGACTTTTACACAGGTATTTGGTGTCAAACCCATGTCAAGAAGTCTTCTTCTTAATAAACCTTGTCCGCCTATTGATGAAATTACTCCGCTTTGACCCGGTTTTATATTATCTAATGTCATATCGCACCTCCAAATTTCGATATTGATAATCATTATCAATAGATTAATTTTATTATACGCTTATTGATAACAATTGTCAATAAGAATAAAAAAAAATATGATATAATTTTGAAGGAATAGTTACTGTTCACATAAAAAATAATAAGAGACACCAACTCGTCATTCTGAGGAATATCCTTAAAATTATATCATGTATGGGGATGCCCCTTTAAGGAATCTTAATACTCCGTACCTTCCATACTGTGGCTATAGACTTCTATAACAGGCATTACAAACATAAAACCCGTGCCCGGTTCTTCAAAATAATCCAATTCTTTCCTTAGTTTTTGAATAATTGCATTAAGTTTTTCTCTATCTTTTATAACGCTGAATATTATTTTGCTGTATGGCTTTCTGCCGTCTATTAGTTTTCTTACACTGTCAAGCATTGGTAAATTTATTTTATGGTCTAATAGGACCTTACCCATTCCCTGACTGTCTATGGAAGTAGCTCCTAATTCTTCATTATAAAACAATTCATTTATTTCATCAAGTTTATAAATATCATTTAATATCAGCACTAAAGTAAACATATTTGAACCTCCCTGATTCTAATAATATAGTTATTATACCATATGGGTTTTTTACTATTCAACAATCATTTATACATTCATACTTTCATTAATATCTAATACAATAACATTCGATGCCATTTTATTTTTAAATATTTTAGGGTCTGCATTAATGATTCCGAATGTATTATAATGCATTGGCACCACGGTCTTTGCTTTTATAAAGTCCGCTGCCTTAACAGCATCATCTATGTCCATGGTATAATTGCCTCCTATAGGAAGAAAGGCAACATCAATTTTTTCATCCTCCAATAGTTTCATATCATATGTAAGCCCTGTATCACCTGCATGATAAACTTTCTTGCCATTTACCTCAATAACAAATCCTCCCGGGTTACCTCCGTAAATCATATTTCCATTGTCAGAAATGCCGGAACCATGCAGAGCATTTGTCATTTTTACAGTTCCAAAATCAAATTTTGTTCTGCCTCCAATATGCATGGCATGAGTTCTTAATTTAAATTTACCTAAATATGCAGCAATTTCAGCATTGCAAATTACCAGTGACTGATTTCTTTTTGCTATATCAACTGTATCTCCTATATGATCACCATGACCGTGAGTTACAAAAATATGAGTTATATTCACTAAATCATCAACACATGTTTCACTCAAAGAATTTCCTGTTATGAAGGGGTCCACAAGTCCCTTGAATTTTCCTTCCTCTATTAATAGTGCAGAGTGTCCCAAGAAAGTAAGCTTCATATAATCACCTCGTTTTTATTATTAAGTATATCATAGCTTTATATTATAATAAAATCAACTAAAAAAAGAAATCTCACCTGAGATTTCTAAATCATTTATATTTTTTAAGCCTTGTTTCCTGTCATTTCAAAGATTATAGTATCCCCGTCCCTTATCACATAGACTCTGATTTTTTCTTGCCTAAGTATGCTTCTTGGATTCTTTCATCTTTAATCAAATCTGACGCTAGTCCCTCCATTGCAACGACGCCTTGCTCCAAAACATATGCCTTATCTGCAATAGATAATGCCTTAAATGCATTTTGTTCAACCAAAAGAATTGTTTTGCCCATGTTTTTAATTTCAATTATTATATCAAATATAGTATTTATTAATAAAGGCGCAAGACCTAATGAAGGTTCATCAAGGAGTATGAGATTAGGATTTGACATGAGTCCTCTTCCCATTGCAAGCATCTGCTGCTCTCCTCCTGATAGAGTTCCTGCAATTTGTTTTTCTCTTTCCTTTAGTATAGGGAAAAGTCTAAATATTCTCTCCAAATCTTTTTCAATACCATCTTTATCTGTTCTCAAAAAAGCACCCATATTTAAATTTTCCATTACTGTTAGATTTGCAAAAATAACTCTGCCTTCAGGAACTTGACAAATCCCTGCTTTTACTATTTTATGAGCCTGTTTTGGAAGCTTTTCATTCTTGTAAATAATTTCACCATCCTTATATTTTACAATGCCGCTGATTGCATTTATAAGGGTAGATTTTCCTGCTCCGTTAGAACCTATTATTGAAACTATTTGACCTTCCTGAACATCTATGTTCACTCCTTTGAGAGCATGAATTCCGCCATAAAAAACATTTAGATTATTAACACTAAGCATGACTCTCCTCCTTACCAAGATAAGCTTCAACAACTCTCTTATCTCCTTGAATTTCCTTCGGAGTTCCAAGGGCTAAAGGGATACCGAAATTAAGCACAAAAATTCTGTCACTGACACCCATTATCAAATCCATATGATGCTCAATTAATAGCACTGTAAGCTCAAATTTATCTCTTATTTCCTTAATCAATTCCACAAGTTGTATTGTTTCTTCCGGGTTCATGCCTGCCGCAGGCTCATCTAACAATAAAAGTTTGGGTTCCAATGCCAAAGCCCTGGCAATTTCAAGCTTCCTTTGAAGACCATATGGAAGATTTGATGCAACAACATCTTTATAATCCCATAAACCCATTAACTTCAACAGCTCAGTTGTCTTTTCATTTAAACCTTTTTCCTGAGGTTTAAATTTTCCAACCCTTATTACAGAATCAAAAAGACTGTAATCAGCCAGCTTATGACATGCAGTAAGCACATTATCGTATGCGTTAAGCTTTTTAAATAGTCTGATATTTTGAAATGTCCTTGTAATTCCCATATTTGCTATTTCAAAAGGTTTAACATTTTCTAATTTCTTATCGTAATAAAAAATTTCTCCGCTTGTAATACTGTAAATTCCTGTTATTAAATTAAATATAGTGGTTTTGCCGGCACCGTTTGGCCCTATTAATCCAAAAATCTCACCTTTTTCAATATCAAAGGTAACATTGTCTACAGCAGTTAAACCTCCAAATTGCTTTGTTAAATTATTAAGAGAAAGTACACTCATGATTCAACCTCCTCTTTAGGTCTTGCTTTTTTAAAAAATTTCATTATACCTTTAATACTGAATTCTTTTCCTCCCATAAGTCCCTGTGGTCTTGTAATCATAATTATAATTACAGCTGCTCCATATAAAACAAGTCTCCAGTTTGAGAAACTTCTAAGGATTTCCGGTAAAAACGTAAGAAGAATTGTTCCTATAACACTTCCGGATACGCTTCCCAACCCTCCGAAAATTACTATTATGGTCATCTCTGTTGATTTAACCATTTTGAACATAATGGGCTGAATATATCCAAAGTAATGTGCCATCAAGCCTCCTGCAACACCTGCATAAAATGCGCTGATGGCAAAGGATATCAGTTTATACTTAAAAACATCTATTCCAATAGTTTGAGCAGCTAATTCTTCTTCTCTTATGGCAACCATATTTCTTCCGTGACGAGACCTGATAATAAGTACCAATACAGCTACAGCAATTATATTAATTATTACAACATTTGTTAATGTTGTTGTTCCCTGTGTCGGTATGCTTGAAAGTCCTCTTGCTCCTCCAAAATATTGTACATTGTCAAGAATAAGTCTTATTGCTTCTCCAAAACCCAACGTTGCAATACAAAAATAGTCGCCTTTTAAATTTAAGGTTAGCTTACCAATAATCAAACTTATTAGCATAGAAACTAATCCGCCTGCTATCAGTGCCAAAATAAATTGTACTTGGGACATGGATTCCGGTAAAATATTTAATTTTAGGGTAAACATAGCAGCTGTATATGCTCCTATTGCCATGAATCCTGCGTGTCCAAATGAAAATAAACCTGTAAATCCTGTAAGCAGCGATAAACCTAATACAGTCATTAAATTTATACCTGTTAATATCAAAATCCCTGATAAATAACCCCAGCTCATACTCTACCTCCTAAGCCTTATCTTCCGTAGTTTTTCCCATCAGTCCTGTAGGCTTAAAAATAAGTACGCCTATAAGAAGTGCAAATGCAATCAAATCTCTGTACTGCGATGACAGGTAACCGGAAGTCATTGTTTCTATAAGACCAAGGAGTACTGAGCCGATTATAGCACCGGGTAAGCTTCCTAATCCTCCAAAAACAGCAGCTATGAAAGACTTCGTTGTAATATTTCCAATCTGTGGATATACGGTATATTTCATTCCGAAAAGCATGCCGGCTAAACCTGCCAGCAAACCGCCAAGTAAAAATATTATAAAGATAACCTTATCCACATTAACACCCATAAGCGTACTTCCTTTAATACTGTAGGATGTTGCTCTTATCGATAATCCTATCTTGGTCTTTTCTATTATATACATAAGGCCTACCAAACTAAGAGCAGCTATTATGAACATTAGTATATCTATTCTTCCTAATGCTACGTCACCAAGCATAATGGGAGTTGTGGAAAAAACAGCCGGATAAGATCTGAATGTAGGTCCTATAGGAGATGCGATTACAATATTCTCCAAAAATATTGAAGCACCCATTGCAGATATTATAAAATATAGAAATGGTGCATTTCTTTTTCTAAGTGGCCTGTATACTATCCTTTCCATGCTGACAGCCAATAATCCCGAACCAACCGCAGAAATAATAAATGCAATAAAAAACGGTACATTAAGCAAAGTAAGACAAAAATATCCTATATATGCACCTATCATAATAACTCCGCCATGAGCGAAGTTTGAAAAGTTCATAATACTATATACTAGTGAGTAACCCACAGACATTAAGGCATATACGCTACCTAAGGATAAACCGTTAATTACCTGTTGTAAAAAATAGCTCATAGTACCTCCTCTTTGATTTAGGCGGGTTATACCCGCCCCTTGTTATTGTACTCCGTATTTTTCCTGGAATATATAATCTGCACTTTCAACTCTTACAATTGCAGCTTCTTTTCCAACCGGGTTGTGATCTTCAGGACTTAATTTAATAGTTCCTGTTACACCCTCTACAGATACCTTTGTCAAAGATTCGGTAATTTTAACCGGGTCTGCAACTCCTGCATCCTCTATGGCTGCCTTTAATAAAAGGAATGCATCATGAGCCATATAACCATTTAATTCCATAGGAAGATTGTATTTTGCATTATATTTGTCTTGAAGCGGTTTTACCTCAGGGTCATTGAAATCCAAGTGATTTACAATATAGCTTCCTTCAATGGCATCAGCAGCCATGGTCATTAATTGCTCTGAAGGCCATCCGTCTCCACCTATTAAAACTGCGTCAATTCCTAATTCTCTTGCTTGATTTGCACTTAATGCAACTTCCTTATAATAGTAAGGCATCAGTATTATTTCAGGATCAGCATCTTTTATTCTGCTTAACTGAGGTTTAAACTCAACATCGCCTTCTTTAAAAGCTTCTTTTGCTACTATTGTTCCGCCCTTTTCAGTAAAGGTTTTCTCAAAGAATTCAGTAAATCCTTGTGAATAGTCACTTGCTACGTCATAAAGCACTGCTGCCTTTGTAAATCCCAATCTGTCAAATGCATAGCCTGCAGCTACCGCACCTTGGTATGGGTCTATGAAACATACTCTAAAGTTGAATTCTTTTACTGAGCCATCATCATTAACGGTTACTTTTGGGTTTGTTCCAACTGTAGAAATGTCAGGAACCTTGTACTCTTCAAGAACAGAGGAAATAGCTATTGCCTGACCACTGGCATTAGGACCGATAATTGCAACAACTTTGTCCTGTGATGCAAGTCTCTTTGTTGCATTTACAGCCTCTGCAGCATCGCCCTTGGTATCATAGTAAATGCCTTCAACTTGTTTACCAAGTAAACCGCCATTTGCATTTACTTCTTCAATCAACATTTTAACCGTATTACTCTCACAGGTTCCCCAAACTGCTTGGTCTCCTGTTAAAGACCCAATCCAGCCAATTTTGATTGTATCTGATTTTGCTGATGTTCCTGTGTCGCCACATGCAGTAATAACCATTGTTAAAACCAATATTACACTGATAAGTGTTAAAAATTTTTTACTCATAGAACCCTCCTAAATATCATAATTATTAGTTTATTTGTACAAATCTGTGTCATGTAAACGTTATTGTCTATATTATTATAAGCCTAATAAAAATAAATTACAAGTTACATTATTGTTATATTATACCAAGAACCATCCAAATATTTCAATAAGCACAAATTTCTTAGACATTTTGGTGCCTCGAATTGAGGCCAGGTACCGTATTCTTGCCGTATTCTCGGCATCTTATCATGGTATTTATTTAATTTATTTAAGTTGATTTTAAGCAATAAAATGATATAATATTATTTATAATTATTGGCAATACAACAATGCAAATTGACTTAGCTTCGGAGGCCATTATGGAATATTTTGTGGGACTTGATATCGGCTCAACTACAGTAAAAATAGCTGTATTGGATTATTACGGTAATATAGTACATAAACAATACGAAAGGCACTACTCAGACATTACAAATACAGTGACAGAAGTAATAAATAATTCATCTGAACATCTTAAGGACAGCTTTATCAGAATAAATGTTACAGGTTCAGGTTCTATTGACGTGTCTAAATATTTGGACATCCCCTTTGTACAAGAAGTTACTGCTTCAACAACGGCAATAGAAAAGTTTATACCCTCTACAGATGTAGTAATAGAATTAGGTGGAGAAGATGCAAAGATAACATATCTGTCAGGAAACTTGGAGCAGCGCATGAACGGCTCCTGTGCCGGAGGCACTGGTGCATTTATTGACCAAATGGCTGTATTGATGAAGACAGATGCTGCAGGTTTAAATGAATTATCTAAAAAGCATAAAACAATTTATCCGATTGCATCACGCTGCGGCGTATTTGCCAAATCAGATATCCAGCCCTTGTTAAATGATGGAGCAAGACAGGAAGATATTGCAGCATCTATTTTTCAAGCTGTTGTAAATCAAACCATAAGCGGGCTTGCTCAAGGGAGACCTATACAAGGAAATGTAGTATTTTTGGGAGGACCTTTGTATTTCTTGTCCGAGCTTAGAGAAAGATTTAAAGAAACGCTGAATCTTACCGAAAGTAATTCGGTGTGCCCTGAAGATGCCAACTACTATGTTGCAATTGGTGCAGCATTAATGTCCATTGAAAATGAAAAAATAGATTTTAATGACTTCTATAAAAGTATTAAGATTAAAATTGAAAATTCAAGATTTCAATATCGAAAAATAGAGATGGCTCCGTTGTTTAAAAATGAAGATGAATACAATGAATTCATTAAGCGTCACAGCAAACACGTTGCGAAAAGAAAAGATATTAAAGAATATTCGGGAACTGCATATTTAGGAATTGATGCCGGTTCAACCACCACTAAGTTGGTGCTGATTACAGAAGATGGAGATATTCTTTATTCCTATTACGGAAGTAATGAAGGAAATCCTCTGAATTCTGCCGTTAAAGCAGTTAAGGGACTTTACTCGCAAGTACATTCAGGCATTACAATTGCCTATACGGCAGTTACAGGTTATGGAGAGCATTTAATAAAGACTGCCTTGAATGTGGATGTGGGAGAAATTGAAACTATTGCTCACTATAAAGCTGCAGATTTCTTTTTGAAAGGCGTGGACTTTATTATTGACATAGGCGGCCAAGATATGAAAAGCATGATTATTAAAAATGGAGTCATTGATTCCATAATGCTTAATGAAGCCTGCTCATCAGGCTGCGGTTCATTTATTGAAACATTTGCAAAATCTTTGGACATGACTGTTCAGGAGTTTGCAGAGGAAGCAACATGGTCTAAACACCCTGTAGACCTTGGTACAAGATGCACTGTATTTATGAATTCAAAGGTTAAGCAAGCTCAAAGAGAAGGAGCAACCTTAGGCGACATTTCTGCAGGCATTTCTTTTTCGGTTATTAAGAATGCATTATTTAAAGTAATAAGACTTAATAACTTAGATTCATTAGGAAAAAAGGTTGTTGTTCAGGGAGGAACATTTTACAATAATTCTGTTCTTCGCGCATTTGAGCTAATAACCGGACGTGAAGTCGTAAGACCTGATATTGCAGGTATTATGGGAGCCTTTGGTGCTGCAGTAGTTGCAAAAAACAAATATAGTGATAAAAAGAAAAGTATTTTTGTCAAAGCTTCCGACCTTGATAAATTTTCATTTGATACATCCATGGAACGCTGCGGGATTTGCCCAAACAACTGCTTATTAACTGTTAACAAGTTTAATGATGACAGATATTATGTATCCGGCAACCGCTGTGAAAGAGGAGCAGAAAAATATATTTCGGTTGTTAAAAAGGAATCATTGCCAAACCTATACAAATATAAATTTAAACGTGTTTTTGACTATAAATCACTTCCCATGAGTGAAGCAAAGAGGGGAATTATAGGTATTCCCAGAGTTCTGAATATGTATGAGGATTTTCCTTTTTGGTTTACATTTTTTAACGAGCTTGGGTATAGAGTTGTGCTTTCAGGAATATCAAGTAAGAAGGTTTATGAACTTGGAATGGGAACAATACCATCCGAGTCAGTTTGTTATCCCGGTAAAATTGCTCATGGACACATAGCCGACCTAATTAATAAGAAGGTTAAAAAGATCTTCTATCCTTGTATTTTTTATAACATTAAAGAAGATGAAAATGCCGGAAATCACTATAATTGTCCTATTGTAGTATCTTATCCGGAATCAATCGAAGCAAACATTGATATGAAGGAGCTTGTATTTTATAAACCATTCTTGAATCTCAATGATAAAGAAAGACTGATAGAAAAGCTTTACAGAGAAATAGGAGAAGCTGAAGGGTTGACTCTGTTTGAAATTCGGTCAGCTGCAGAAAAAGCATATGAAGAATTATTCTCTTACAAGCAGGATGTAAGAAATGAAGGAGAAAGGGCACTAAAATATCTAAGGGAAAATAATAAAAAAGGTATAGTTCTTGCAGGAAGACCCTACCACATAGACCCGGAAATCAACCACGGTATACCTGAAATGATTGAGGGATATGGCTTAGTTTTACTTTCAGAGGATTCCATAAGCAGTAAGTATCCTATCGAAAGACCTCTTCGAGTTATTGACCAGTGGTCATATCATACCAGGCTTTACAAAGCAGCCAGCTATGTTTCAAATAGTGATGAGTTAGAATTAATCCAGCTCAACTCTTTCGGATGCGGTCTGGATGCGGTAACAACCGACCAGGTAAGTGAAATATTAGAAAAAAACAATAAAATATATACGGTAATTAAAATAGATGAAATTACTAACCTTGGCGCAGTAAGAATCCGTTTGCGTTCATTGTTAGCTTCCATGGAGGAAAGGGAACGAAATGGAGTTGTTCATAATCCCTCTGCTTCAAAGTATAAAAAGGTTGTTTTTACAAAAGAGATGAAGAAAAACCATACAATATTAGTACCTCAAATGTCTCCTATACATTTTCAATTTATAAGTACAGCTGCTAAAATGTCCGGTTATAATGCTGTTGTTTTGCCTGCAGTTGACAAAAATGCGGTGAATGAAGGACTTAAGGTTGTAAATAACGATGCATGCTACCCTTCAATTTTAGTAATAGGACAGCTTATTAATGCATTGAAATCAGGTAAATATGATTTAAACAATACTTCACTTATGATTTCTCAGACAGGTGGTGGATGCCGTGCTACAAATTATATAGGCTTTATAAGAAAAGCACTTAAAGATGCAGGTTACGGTAATATTCCGGTAATATCCTTTAATGTGGTAGGCCTTGATAAACAGCCCGGATTTAAACTGACTCTTCCCTTTTTTAACAGACTTGCGATGGCCATTGTAATCGGAGATACCTTGATGCGTACTACTTATCGAACAAGACCTTATGAAAAAATAAAGGGCTCAATAAACAGCTTGTATGAAAAATGGGTTGAAAAAGCGAACAGTATAATCGAAAAAGCCAATATTAAGGAATATATAAAACTGATTCAAAATATCGTGAATGATTTTGATAATGTTGAATTAGATGAAAGTATTAAAAAGCCAAAGGTTGGAATTGTAGGCGAAATTCTTGTAAAATTCCATCCAAACGCAAACAATGATGTGTCTTCACTTTTAGAAGAGGAAGGTGCCGAAGTTGTTGTCCCCGACCTTCTGGATTTTTTCTCCTACACTGCTTACAACGGAGTTATAAAATATGATGAACTGTTATTTGGCAGCAAGGTATCAAAAGCAATTAGCAATATTGCCATGAAGATTTTAGAGCTTTATAAAAAACCAAGCCTTGATGCATTCAGCAATTCAAAGAGGTTTTTAACCCCTGTAAATATAAAAGAATTAGCAAATAAGGCTAAAGATTTCTTGTCCTTGGCAAATCAATCCGGTGAAGGTTGGTTTTTAACAGGAGAAATGATTGAACTAATAGAAAGCGGAATAAATAACATTTTGTGTCTTCAACCCTTTGCCTGTCTGCCAAACCATATTACAGGCAAGGGAATGATTAAAAAGCTTAAGGAAGCCTATCCTTGGTCCAACATAGTACCCATTGATTACGATGCAGGAATGAGCGAAGTAAATCAAATAAACAGAATCAAGCTGATGCTTACAAATGCTGTAAGAAACATGAAAACAGAAGAGGATACAATTGTAAATGATATGGAAGAAACAATATTTGACTTTACAAATATGAAAGAAGTAGAAATATAAAGCACCTTGTACAAGGTGCTTTATCATATTATGCTATTGTAGCAACTATAACCGCTTTAATTGTATGAAGTCTGTTTTCTGCTTCGTCGAAAACAACAGAATGTCTGCTTCTGAAAACTTCGTCTGTAACTTCCCTGATATCATAACCTAATTCCATTTGTTCTTTTGCCAATTTGGTTTCAAAATCATGGAATGCAGGAAGACAGTGCATAAATATTACATCATCGTTTCCTGTTGCTTTTAAAAGATCCATGGTTACTTTGTAAGGCGTAAGAATTTTTACTCTTTCAGGAATTTGTGCTTCTTCTCCCATAGAGGCCCAAATATCAGTATAAATTACGTCTGCTCCTTTAACGCTGTCAACATTATCTGATATTTCTATTGTTGCGCCTGTATAGTCAGCAACTTCATAAACTTTTTTCATTATTTCTTGATCTATTTGGTCTGCAAGAACCTTAGGACCAAATGCCACAAAATGCATTCCCATCTTTGCACAGCCATACATCCATGCATATGACATATTGTTTCTTATATCCCCGGCAAATACTACTTTAACCTTATTTAAAGGTTTTGCTACATGTTCTTCAATTGTAAGCATATCTGCCAATATTTGAGTTGGGTGATCTACGTCAGTTAATCCGTTCCATACCGGAACTCCTGCATGTTTAGCCAAGTCTTCTACAACTTTTTGCTCATAACCTCTGTATTCAATACCATCAAAAAATCTGCCCAGCACATTTGCTGTATCTTCCAATGATTCCTTTTTACCCATCTGAGAGCTTCCGGAATCTAAGAAAGTTACGTGTGCACCTTCATCTAATGCGGCAACTTCAAATGCACATCTGGTTCTTGTTGATGTTTTTTCAAACAGTAAAACAATATTTTTCCCTTTTAATAAATACTCGGTAGAACCTATTCTCTTTTTTTGTTTTAAATTAGCTGATAAATCAAGTAAGTATCTTATCTCTTTCGGTGTGAAGTCCATTAATGTTAAAAAACTTCTTCCCTTTAAATTTACTGCCATTTTTATCCTCCATTTCTATAGCTTAATCCATTCATATGTTTAATATATCAAAGTTTTTTTTAAAATGCAATTCTTAATATTTAGATGTCTTCCCTGATTAATGGCATGCTCATACATCTTGGACCGCCTCTGCCCCTTGATAACTCTGAACTTGGCATTATATGAACCTTTATGCCTTCTTCCTGAAGCATTTCATTAGTCACATAATTCCTTGAATAAACAATTACTTCACCCGGTGAAATACATAATGTATTGGAGCCGTCGTTCCATTGCTCTCTGGAAGCATCAATAACACTGTCGCCGCCGCATTTAATAAGTTTAATCTTATCAATATTTAATTCTTTTTCCAACACCTGTTCAAGAGTGCCTCTTTCTTCAGTAATTTCCATTTTTCCATTTATCTTTTTAAGAACATAGACAACTATATCAGATTTAATATTAGGATGTATTGTAAATTTATCATAATCTACCATAGTAAATACTGTATCTAAATGCATAAAAGCTCTAGTTTTTGGTATGTCTATGGCTAACACCTTTTTAAATGAATTCTCTTCTGTTAATATTATATTTGCAAATTTTTCAATCGCATTTGGATTAGTTCTTTGTGAAATACCTACTGCTATAGTTTCCTTATTCAGCACTAGAATATCTCCGCCTTCAAGAGAATAGTCCTCAGTTCTATCATAAAATAATTGTGTTCCCTTATATATTGGATTGTAGTTAAATATATACTTTCCAAATAGAGTTTCTCTATTTCTTGTTCTAGTCAACATTTTGTGAATAGATACTCCGCTGCCTAATGCAGCAAACGGATCTCTTGTAAAATATAAATTTGGCATAGGGTCAATTATAAATGGATATTGATTACTTAATAAGTCAACTAAACCGGGACCCTTATAATCCTTTATTTCAGACTTTCGTATTCCTTCCATCATTTTGAGGACCATATCCATTTTATCAGAAAAGGACAGAAAGAATTCTTTCAAAATACCTGTCTCCCTATCTTCTTTTATGCCTGCCTCTTCAATATACTCATCAATAAATCTTGATTTGACTTCATCGTTGATAAGAGATTCTACAACCAAGTTTTCCAAATATACAACTTCTACTCCATTTTCTCTGAAAATGTTTGCAAAAGCATCATGCTCCTGCTGTGCAATTTTCAAATATGGAATATCGTCAAAAAGCAATCTGTCAAGATATTCCGGCATTAAATTTTCTAATTCTTTCCCCGGCCTGTGCAATAAAACCTTTTTTAATTTTCCAATTTCGGAATATACATTTATCGACTTATTCACATTTATCACCACCTATATATATACTAATAATCTTTCCATTGTTTGTCAAGCTTATTTATCATATTTATAAAGTATGATTATATTTATGCACTTTCAATTAAGGTCGATCAAGCAAAGCATCAGGGGTGTTCCCTAATTTATCGCAAATAAAAAAACAGTTTAATTTCAACTGTTTCATGCGCAGTCTCATTCACCAAAATATCAGCTCCCTTTGGTCGCATATTTTGGGAATTCGTTGCGGTTGACCTACCAACCATTTTTCAGAAAAAAGACTCTGAAAAATGGGGTTAGGTCATACCGGCGACGTCCTACTTTTCCGGGCAGTCACCCGCCAAGTATCATCAGCGCTGAAGAGCTTAACTTCCGTGTTCGGGATGGGTACGGGTGTGTCCTCTTCGCTATTGTCACCGGATTATGTTTTCTT
>JAQVRY010000131.1 GCA_028700795.1 Tissierellia bacterium
ATAATTTCTTTTCACATACTTTCAAGTATTCTTGAGCTTTTTCGAAGTTGCCTTCATTTAATGCTGTTTCAAATTTCTTAATATATGTTTTAATTTCAGATTTTCTGCTTTTATTTGCCTCAGTTTTTTTATTTATAATTAAGATTCTCTTCTTTGCAGATTTAATATTTGCCAAAATATCCACCTCCTTATCTATGCTTATATATTTCGCAATCTCATTCAAAATTTGCTTATTGCATTCGCTTTAGCTCATGCAAATTTGGAACTCATCGCGTTCGACTTACCTACAATTTATTTTCCTTTCGGTCAAAAAATCGGGTCAAGACATAATCATTTATTATT
This sequence comes from Tissierellia bacterium, assembly GCA_028700795.1. Classification (GTDB taxonomy): domain Bacteria; phylum Bacillota; class Clostridia; order Tissierellales; family Sedimentibacteraceae; genus Sedimentibacter. Next base: position 343 of record JAQVRY010000131.1, read on the forward strand.
AGACAGCAAATCAATTATATAGACTCTTAATGCAAAAATCAAGTAAAAAGAATAAAAAATTTAAAAAAAACTATAATAACTTAAATGATTAGAATTATTGATTATTTTTTACATTTGTTATCCTAAGTTCAGCGAAGGATCTCATATGGTTACAGTATTTCATATTACAGGAGGATTTATGTATAGAACAGATTTGGCATATGAAGCAAATGAGTCCCTTGCCAAGAAGATTGAGGGAATAACTTTAAATACTCATGATTACAGCCATGGGGAAGTTGTAGAACTAGAAATAACGGATAAAGAAGCGGAAAAAGCAGTGGGAAAGAAGATGGGGAAATATATTACCTATGAAACAAAAAGTTTAAAACTTCTTTCGGGAGAATCAAGAAATGAAGTTATAGATATATTGTCAAAGGGTATCAGAGACATATCCGGACTTGGCAGAGAGAAAGTATTGGTGGTGGGACTGGGAAACAGAAATATTACGGCTGATGCCTTAGGACCTAAGACCCTTGATAAAATTAAAGTAACAGCGCAGTATTTCAAGGCGTATAACAAAGAGTACGATGAGGACTTCAACGAAGTTTCCATATTGGAGCCTGGGGTATTAGGCACAACAGGAATTGAAACGATTAATACAATTGTTGGAGTTGTTGAAAAAATCAAACCTTCATTATTAATTATAATAGATGCTTTAGCTTCTCGAAAAATGAGAAGGCTTTGTGCAGTTGTTCAAATAACGGATGCCGGGATAGAGCCGGGTTCCGGAATAGGAAATATGCAGGGCTCACTAAATAAAGAATCCGTAGGCATAAAAGTTATTGCATTAGGGATACCCACTGTGGTTGATACTGCCACTATTGTCAATGATACAATTGAAATGATGGAAGAAAAATTAAGTGACAAAACTGATGATGTAGGTCAGATTATGGGTATTTTAAGCGATTTAGAGTACAACGAAAAGCATGCATTCATAAAGGAAATTTTAAGTCCCATGTATGGGGAATCAATTGTAACACCCAGTTATGTGGATGAAATAATTGATTCTTTATCAAGCTTATTGGCTGAATCCATAAACAGAGCAGTACATCCCGGATATAAATCCGTAATATAATTGTAAAAATTAACAGTGTTATTCAGGAAACAATACACATATACATTAATATATTACTTTATAGATATTTTATGGAGCAATATATTACTTTGAAGAAAATATGTGGAGTTGATATCATGAAGAGACGAAGAAAAAACAAGGATGGAAGGTCGTTTTACATGGTGATGTCTGTATTATGTTTGACAGCACTTTTTTTGGGATACAGTTTTGTATATAATTTATCTGAAGAGAGAAAGACAGGCAAAGAAGTCACGACAATTTTTATTAACTACGATACAAGTAATAATGAAGACAGCAATTTGAGTACATTTGATAAGGTTATGTCTTACTTCAACCTATTCTTTGAAAAGACTTTTAAAGGGAAAGAAAGTGATGATGTAGATATAATTGAGAACATTGATACACAATCTCATAAAAAAGATGTTATTAAAACAATAGCCAGTGAAGATCCGAAGACAGAGCTAAAAATTTTTAATGAAAGCCGGTATGAACCTGAAGCTGATAGTGAAGTATATTTGACAAGCGACAGAAAAGAGAATTTCTTTAAAGTTACTTCAACAACATCAAGAAGCAGCGCCCCAAGAAGAAGATTATTTCTAAACGCTGCTTCTGTTATTGACAGTTTAAACATAGTGTTGTTTCACACTCATGGGACTGAGGCATTTGAAGCAAGTTATGATACGAATTACCGTTCTTCAGATGAAAACTTAAATATTTTGGGAATAGGAGCAAAGATTTCAGACAATTTGCTCAAAAAAGGCGTTAATAATACTCACTTAAAAGATTACAACGATTATCCCGATTACAACTCATCTTATGCAAATTCAAATTATGCAGTAAGGCAAGTTTTGTCTGACAGCAAAAGAAATATTCTAATTGATATACATCGTGACGGTGCAGAAGAGAATTCTAATTATGAAGCAATTCTTTCTGAAGTCAAAACTACCGAGATAAACGGTAAAAATGCTGCAACCTGCACCTTGGTTGTGGGAAATAAAAATGAGAATGCTGCAAAATTAAAAGAAAATACAGGGAAACTATATGAAAAGGCATCTGAAATGTATCCGGGACTTATGCGAAAGGTTATTTTTAGGGAGGGTGCATATTTCAATCAATACTTATCGGATTATTCTTTCCTGATAGAGGTGGGATGCACATTAAATACATATGAAGAAATTGAATATACTGCGGAGCTATTAACTGAAGTATTATATGAGTACATTAGTGAAATTGAATAATAATGATTTTACATTTTCATAAACATTTGATATAATACCCTTAGTTTTAATTAGGGAGGGTACACTTATTTGGACAGAAAAAAATATATAAGGAACTTTTCGATAATCGCTCATATAGATCATGGGAAATCTACGTTGGCAGACAGGTTAATAGAAAACACGGGACTTCTTACACACAGGCAAATGCAGGAGCAGGTTTTGGACAATATGGACCTGGAAAGAGAAAGAGGAATTACTATTAAGCTGCAAACCATGAGTTTATTGTACAAAGCAAAGGACGGACATAGTTACACTCTTAATTTAATAGATACTCCAGGACATGTGGATTTTAACTACGAAGTTTCAAGAAGCTTAGCTGCATGTGAAGGAGCTATTTTGGTTGTGGACGCAGCTCAGGGCATTGAGGCACAGACACTTGCAAATGTATATTTGGCATTGGACCAAGACCTTGAAATAGTTCCTGTTATCAATAAAATTGATTTGCCCAGTGCAAGACCCGATGAAATAAAACTGGAAATAGAGGATGTAATAGGTCTTGATTGCTCCGATGCTCCACTTATTTCAGCAAAAGACAATATAAATATCGAACAAGTTTTAGAAGCTATAGTAAAAAAGATACCGCCGCCAACAGGCGATGAAGATGCGCCCTTAAAGGCATTGGTATTTGATTCCTACTATGACAGCTACAGAGGTGTTGTGGCATACATAAGAATCAAAGAAGGCCAGGTTAAAAAGGGAGATAAAATAAAAATGATGGCAACAGGCAAGACCTTTGATGTCACAGAGACAGGTATAATTTCACCTGTCCAGAAACCCGTATCTTGTCTTTATTCAGGAGATGTGGGTTATTTGTGTGCCAGCATGAAGGAGGTAAAAAGCTGTCAGGTTGGAGATACAATAACTAACAGTGCAAATCCAGCAAAAGAGCCTCTTCCTGGATACAAAAAAGTTACATCTATGGTTTTCTGCGGTGTTTATCCGGCTGAGGGAGAGGAATACAACAGTGTGAGAGATGCATTGGAAAAACTTCAGGTTAATGATGCTTCTTTAACTTTTGAGCCCGAAACATCAGTTGCTTTAGGATTTGGGTTCAGGTGCGGATTTTTGGGTCTTCTTCATATGGAAATAATTCAGGAAAGACTTGAAAGAGAATTTGACTTAAATATCATCGCAACAACTCCAAGCGTAATATACAAAGTATATAAGACTGACGGAGAAATGATGAT
>JAQVRY010000132.1 GCA_028700795.1 Tissierellia bacterium
GCTTCTCGTTCGAGTAATATAATGATTGCAGCAATTTTGGAATGTTAGTTAGAAATATAATATATTGAATGTAAGAAATTGTCAAATGCTTATTACAAGAACTGTAAAATAAAAAACCTTGCAGACTTCGCAAGGTTTTTTGATTTAATTATTAGTCAGCCAATCTTGCTTTTGCTTCATAATTTGCTATATACTCTTCCAATTCTTGTTTTGATTTCTTAAGCTTCATTTTATGTGTATATTCAGGTGATGAAGGGTCTTCGTCCATTGTCATAATTGAGAATCCTGTATAAGCATAAAGAACAGATACTATAGGGCTAAGAATGTTGAAGAATGCAAATGGTGCATATGCAAATGTTCCTACTCCCAAGAATTCTGCCATTGTAGCACCGCATGTATTCCATGGAACAAGTGCTGAAGTTACTGTACCTGAATCCTCAAGAGCACGTGATAGATTTCTTGGTGCCAATCCTCTTTCAGCGTAGATATCTTTAAACATTTTTCCCGGAAGTGCAATACCTAAGTATTGGTCTGCACAAAGTACATTTACAAATAAACATGATAATACAGTTACTAAAACTAGTGAGCCTGTGTTCTTTGCAAATTGTAACATTTTGTTTGCTATAGTAGCCATCATGCCGGTTACTTCAAGAACACCGCCAAATGTCAGTGCACACATAATGAGTGATATAGTCCACATCATACTATCCAAACCACCGTTTGTTAACAACTCATCAACCATCTCATGACCTGATGCAGCTTCTACGCCATAGTGAATAGCGTCAATAGTACCTCCAAAATCTCCACCTTGGAATAACATACAGAATGCTCCAAGAACAACTCCTATGAGAAGTCCCGGTATTGCAGGTACTTTCATAGCAACAGCTGCGATTGTAATAACAGGAACCAACAAGAATAATGGGTTAATATAATAAATGCTTTCAATTGCTGTCAATATACCATTAATTTCTCCTGCATCTATTGCTTTTCCTCTGTATTGCAGCCCTATTATTATGAATATTACAGCTGTAATTCCGTATGAAAGACCTGTCGTATAAAACATGTGTTTGATATGGTCAAACAATTTTGCGCCTGCCATTGCAGGAGCTAAGTTTGTAGTATCTGACAAAGGAGACATCTTATCGCCGAAATATGCTCCGGAAACTATACATCCTGCTGCCAAAGCCGGTGAAATTCCAAGTCCTTGTGCTATACCTATAAGTGCCACTCCGACAGTTCCTGCAGTAGTCCATGAACTACCTGTTGCGATGGCAACTATACTGCACAATAATAGTGCGGTGATTAAAAAGAATGTTGGTGATAATATCTGCAAACCATAATAAATTAATGTAGGTACTATACCACCGCCAATCCATGTACCAATCAACATACCAATTACGGCAAGTATTAAAATTGCCTGCATAACACTGCCTATTGAATCAATAATACCTTTTTCTACTTCTTCCCAAGTATAGCCTAATTTATAAACGGCTAACAATGATCCTACGGCTGCACCTATTAAAATAGGAATGTGTGGGTCTGCTCCCATAACTAATATGGCATATGCCAATACACCTACAATAACAATTATCGGGATAAGTGAAATTCCTAATGTTGCTTCTTTCTTTTCTCTTGGAACCTTGCTCATTATTCTCCTCCATGATTTGTTCGTACATAATCTCAGGACAATTAATGCTAATCCATATAATAGTCCAACCCATACCCAATAATAAACGTTATCCTGAATTTATGTGCGATTATTTTTTTAAACGTAACCTTACTTTACCCAATAAGTAAGGAAGACGTTTGTTGCCGTAATTCTACCATAAGTTTAAAGCTTTGTAAACACCATTTTTTTTAAGTTGTGTCCCTCTTTCTTAAAATATATTATTTTTATATTCAATGTACAGTGACCTTATTTCAGACATTTTTTCATTCATTTGTATTTGTAAATCAGAAGCAATATCATAATCTCCTTGAGAAACTGCAGTTTTAATTTTAGTAAATATACACTTTTTAGTCATGCTGTCCTTCATTAATTTGGTTTTTAAATAAACAATTTTCTCCCAATTTACTACATCTAAATCTGTAGCGTGGTCTTGTTCGCTATGGAGTTTCACAAATGTTTTTAACAACATGATATTATCATGTATTATTCTTCCTTCAAGCTCATTTTTCCACTTTTCCGTGGTTGATACTCTAAAGGAATTAATAATTTCATCCGTAAAAACATCACCTTTTTTCAAAATCTGCTGCTTAATCTCATTAAAAGCAAATGCATTAATGTTTTCCCATACGGTAGTTGGAGCCTTCCCGTAGAGTCTATCTCTATCTTCCTGTGAATAATACTCAAATACATTTTTTTCACTTCTGTATTCTCTGAATTTTTCAAGGTAGACTGCATCCTCACCATATTTTTTTGATATTTCGTTTTCTAACATTTTACAGTCCATTCCTGCATCTGTTACTGATACAATCCCGTCTAACATCGCTTGAATACCTGCAGCTATAATTAGATAGGTATTTGAATATGGATTTGGTGACCTTAATTCAAACCTTAAAGAGCCCTTATTATCAATATTTCTAATAACGCCAATGAGAACTGACCTATTTCTCGAAGGTTCATCCTTTGTACCCCCTAAGGAAGTTACAGTGCACACAGGTGCTTCAAATCCGGGTTTAAGCCTGTTAAAGGCATCATTAGTAGCAGACACTATGGGATTTATTACTTCATAATTTTTTAATATACCCATAAGTGCTCCGTAGCCTATTTCACTTAAATAATCCTTTTTCATGTCGTAAGGAGAAAATAAGTTTACTTTTTTATTATCTTTAAGCCTTACAGCTGCTCCTAAGTGCGTATGCTCTCCGTTACCTGCAACACCCTCTATGGGTTTGGCTTTGAATAAGACTTCCAATCCGTGATACCTAAATTGATCTTCAATTAATTCTTTTACAAAAATTTCATTATCAGCTACTTGTTTGGGATTTGAAAATCTCCAATCAATTTCCAGCTGCTCCATTACATGGGTTATTCTTCCCTTTGCATCTATTTTATTGGTAATACCTCCAACTTCCTTATGTGCCATTTCCGGTTTTAAATCATAGCATTCCAACAAGCGCATTATTTTTTCCAAAACTGTCCTGACAGTTCCCATGGTTCTTTTCCAATATTGTTCCTTTAACACCTGTGATGCATGAAGCTCTTCAAAATCAGCACTTTGCTCCGGTGTTTTCACCCACATTTCCAATTCTGTGGCAGCAGTCAATAAGACCTCATCAATGTCTTCATATTTAAATCCTAAGGACTCTGAAATATGAGGATGTTTTTTTAAAACATTTTTTATATCATTTATAAAATGAGTTTCAGCCCTTTTGAGTATTGATCTGGAACAAACTAATTTGTCTTTGTGAACAATAAAAGAAGGAATTTTCAAAGTCCCGACAGGAAGACCATTTTCATCATTATAATATTCATAATTATAATCAACAAACCATGTGCAATCTGCGTCCGGCAGCAGATCAACCCTTGCATCGCTTAAATCAGCTATGCCCTGCAATTCGACGCTGGAGCCGTCTGTTTGTATGCCGTATTTAAGCATTTCTTCCATATCTTTTATAAATAATTTAACAGGTATTTTTTCGTCTGTTCCGTTTCCACCTATATCTACGCCCATTAAGGACACGAATTGTATTTCTTGGTGCTCTCCTAAAATTTTAGTAAGACTTTGAACATCGTGATATTCAGGTTTTATTGCATAAATCATTTTACCCATGTATTTCCTCCTTTTTACTATATTGTTGTTGTTGTTATGAATGAGCCGTTAATTGTCATTCTGAGAGCTAGCTCGAAGTATCTATCCTTTGCATATATCTATAAGCTCGGAGGGTTCAAATATTAAATAATCCGGTTCAT
>JAQVRY010000033.1 GCA_028700795.1 Tissierellia bacterium
AGGCGTTAACTTCTCCAAGTGATTATGCTAAGGTATAGGGATGATGAATGTCCTTGTTAGTATAATAATTAGGGTGGCACCGCGAGTATCTCTCGTCTCTAAACAGAGGCGGGAGTTTTTGTATGGAGAAAACAAATTTGTTGCATTCCCCTGCGAACGCATAGTTTTATAAAAATAAGTCAAATATAATAAATTAATTATGGAGGGTAAAAATGTTAGATATCAAAAGAATCAGAAACAATGCTAAAGAGGTAGAAGAACTGTTAAAAAGAAGGGATTTGGAACTTAGTTTGGATAAAGTTCTTGAATTAGACCAAGCAAGGAGAGAAAAACTTGTTGAAGCAGAGAATATGAAAGCTGAGCAGAACAAAGTATCTAAACAGGTTCCTCTTCTTAAAAAAGAAGGAAAAGATGTGACAGAAATTCTTCAGGAAATGAAAGTCTTAGCCGAAAAGGTAAAGGTTTTGGACGGTGAGATAAAAGAAATCGATGAAAAAATAGAAGAAGAGTTGTTGAATATTCCAAATACCCCACATCCTGATATTACCATCGGTGCTTCAGATGAAGATAACAAGGAAATAAGAAAATGGGGGGAGCCAAGAAAGTTTGATTTTGAATTAAAAGCTCACTGGGACTTAGGAGTGGATTTAGATATCCTTGATTTTGAAAGAGCAACCAAAATTACCGGAACTCGCTTTTCTATGTTCAAAGGAGCAGGAGCGAGATTGGAAAGAGCAATTACTGCATACATGCTTGACAAGCACACTTTAGATCACGGCTTTACAGAAATATCTCCTCCATTTATGGTAAATAGGGACAGTATGATAGGAACAGGACAGCTTCCTAAATTTGAAGAAGATATGTTTAAGCTTAATCAAAGGGACTATTATTTAATTCCTACTGCAGAAGTCCCTGTAACCAATATTTACCGTAATGAAGTGTTAGATGAAAAGGATCTTCCAATGTACATGACTGCTTATACACCATGCTTCAGGGCAGAAGCAGGCTCTGCCGGGAGAGATACAAGAGGCTTAATCAGAAATCATCAGTTTGATAAGGTTGAAATGGTTATGTATTCAAAACCTGAAGAATCTTATAAACAGCTTGAAATACTGACAAATTTTGCTGAAGAAATTTTGAAGGGATTAGGACTTCCTTACAGGGTCGTAGAACTTTGCACGGGAGATATTGGTTTCAGCTCTGCCAAAACCTATGACTTGGAAGTATGGATGCCGAGTTACAACAGATATGTTGAAATTTCTTCTTGCTCTAATTTTGAAGATTTTCAGGCAAGAAGGGCCAATATTAAATTCAGACCTGAAGAAAAAGGTAAATTAGAATATATTCATACCCTAAATGGTTCAGGACTTGCTGTGGGAAGAACATTTGCTGCTATTCTTGAAAACTATCAGAATGAAGATGGTACAATAACTATACCTATTGCTTTGAGACAATATATGAGAAATCTGGAAGTAATAACAAAATAATAATTTCTTTAGTCTTACTTTATGGTACAATATAATAGAATCCTCTTATGGGAAATGTTTTGTTTAATAACTACATATCCGATATCTTAGGTCAGGATTCTATTATTTATTGATGAATTCTTTTTTATTATATAATGGTAATTAAGGTTTAAGGGAAGGCAATAATTATGAAAAATGATATTGAAAAAAAAATACTTATTCCTTTTATAATTATATTGATGGCATCTATTTTGATAATTGTAATTGCATCTTTTGTAAATGGATACAATTTATTATTAGATAATAGTATAAATAATTCATATGACAATTTAAAAGAAATGATTTATATTATTGAAAGACTTAATAATGGTACAATAGATGAAAATGATGCTAAAGCATCTGTTATTAACTATTATGAGGATTTAGGAAAAAACAATCTGATTATTTTTAACGATGATGAAATTATTTTGAATACTGTCCAAAATAATAACATCATTGGAGATTTTATGAATGAAGAATTGGATAATGGTCCGAAATCAATAACATTAGGTAGTTATATTTTTACATATCAAAAATACGAAAAGTGGAATTGGGTTTTTTCATACTGCTTAGATACAGATGATTTATATAGTGAAGTAATGGATAGTCAAAATTACATAATCTTAATTGCAATAATTGCTGTATTAATTAACCTGCAGGCATTAATTTTCGCTAAAAACAATATATCGGAGCCGATTAAAATGCTGGCTGAACATTGTGATAAAATCGTAGCTGACGGAATTTATAAAGAAAGAATAGAAATAAACAGAAATGATGAAATAGGAATATTGTCTAACACTTTTAACAACGTGCTTGATACGGTGCAGAACAATACAGATAGATTGATAGAAGCAACAAAATTCAACGAAGATATATTAAGGAATATATCAGCCGGCATAATAACTGCTGATCAGTATGGCTGTATATTGTCTATAAATCAGACTGCAGAAGATTTTCTGACTCCGGAAGCAGAGAAAATCAACCTTGTCAAGGAATATCTGCATAAACAAATAATGGAAACATTGAATACAAAGATGAAGATAAATAAAATTCTTGCTTTTGATGACGGGCATGGAGGAAATAAAAAATATATAGATGTTACAACTTCGTTATTGATAGGGGGAGATGGCTCTATTAGCGGAGCCATATGCAATTTTAATGATATAACCGAAAGAAAAAGAATTGAAAACAGCATGAGTACATTGGATAGATTGACTACCATAGGTCAATTTGCATCAGGTATTGCCCATGAGGTACGAAATCCCTTGGCAGGCATGAAGACAAGCATACAGGTTTTAAAAAACAGGTTATGCAAAGAGGATAAAGAGATGAATGTTTCAAATAAAAAATTACTTGATGGAGTACTATTTGAAATTGACAGACTTAACTATTTAACTACAGATTTATTGGACTTTGCTAAACCAAGAATGTCCAATTTTGAAAAAACAGACTTGATGGATGTTTTAGACAAAACATTAAATTTAATGGGGGAGGCTGCCAAAAAAAATAATATAGAAATAAACATTAAGAATAACTGCGGGAAAACTATTGCATATGTGGACAGGGCTCAAGCAGAGCAGATATTTATCAATGTTATCAAAAATGCTCTTAATGCAATGGATAAAGGAGGCACCTTACATATTATTTTCAATAATTGCACAGAAAATGAAGAATTTATAGAAATTATTTTTCATGATAATGGATGCGGGATACCGCCGAAAGATCTATCAAAGGTATTCAATCCTTTTTTTACTACCGGCTCTCAAGGAACAGGACTTGGGCTATCAGTAGTATATGAATTGGTAATAGGCAATCAGGGAGGAATAGATATACAGAGTGCAGTGAATGAAGGAACTAAAGTAATAATCAGGTTCCCCATAAATGGAGGTAGCAAATGAAAATTAGAATATTGATTGTTGACGATGAAGAGACTATACGATTATCTTTGAAGGAAGCATTGAAGGATTTGGGATATAGCATAAGCACTGCTGCAACCGGTACAATTGCTCTTGAAAAAGTAAAAGAATATAAACCTCAGATAGTTTTTCTCGATATGCGTTTAGCCGGTGAAAATGGATTGGATATTTTGCCTAAAATAAAAGAAATAGACAGAAAAGTCGAGGTTGTTATAATGACAGCTTATGGCGACATCAATACTGCCGTTATGGCAATAAAACTTGGTGCTTTTGACTACATTAACAAACCCTTTGATTTGCTGGATGTAGAGATTATAATAAAAAGAATTACAGAAAATTTAAAACTGCAAAATAAAATTTATTTATTGGAGAAAGAAAAGGAAAAAGAAGTCAATAAGAAAATTATAAAAGGAAACCATCCTCTTATGAATGAAGTTTTGAATAAAATTGATATATTATCAAAAAATGACAATGTTACTGTTCTCATCAGGGGTGAAACCGGTACAGGTAAAGATCTTGTAGCTTCTGCCATTCATAACCGCAGCATAAGGAGAGGATCTGCCATGCTGAAACTTAATTGTGGTGCTATTCCCCAGCAGCTTATAGAAAGTGAACTTTTTGGATTTGAGAAGAATGCATTTACAGGAGCAAACAATAGAAAAAGGGGATTGATGGAAATTGCTGACGGAAGTACGGTTTTTTTGGATGAAATTGCAGAACTGCCCATGGAATTACAACCTAAACTATTAAGGTTTTTGGATGAAAGAAAGTTTAAAAGAGTCGGCGGATTAGAGGATATTGAAGTAGATATCAGAATTATTGCTGCCACAAACAAAGACTTGGAAAAAGCCATAGAAGATAAAGAATTCAGAGAGGACTTATACTACAGACTGAATGTAGTGCCTGTTTATCTGCCTCGTTTACGGGAAAGAGGCGATGATATATTAATTTTAGCAAATAACTTTTTGTATGAATATAACTGCAAATTTAATAAAAAGATAAAAGGATTCACTGACAGAGCCAAAGAAGCACTATTATTATACTCGTGGAAAGGGAATGTCAGGGAGCTGAAAAATGTTATAGAAAGAATTGTAATATTAGTAGAGAGTGAATACATTGATAGCGGTGATTTGCCTTTAGAAATCAGAAGTGCATTAAGCGTAGGTAATGGATTTTCGAAATCGAGACAAGATGAGATGGACAGTAAGCTCTTTTATGCAGGTTTTTCTTTGGAAAATGAAGTTGCAGACATGGAAGCTTATTATATTAATTTGGCTTTAAAATATTGCGGTAACAATTATACTAAAGCCGCAGAAATGTTAGGCATAAGCAGATTTGCCCTTAAAAGGAGAATAGAAAAATACTTTTATGCAGATAATAATAATGTATAATTTGGTATAGGATTATAGAGGGTATTCATAAAAACTGTGCGACATAGCTCAACAAAACGTTCACAATCGCACATAATAATTAATATACCCTTTTATTTTTTGTTGAAATGCAGCGATTATTATAAAATATAATCTTGGCATATTTATTGCACAATATTTATATGGAGGTGATAACTTTTGTACAAAGTAGATTTAAACAGTGACGTTGGCGAAAGCTTCGGCAATTACAAACTTGGTTTAGATTCTGAAGTGCTTAAATACGTTTCGTCAGCAAATATTGCATGCGGATGGCATGCAGGAGATGCGATGGTAATGCAAAAAACAGTTGGTCTTGCTATTAATGAAGACACTTGCATTGGCGCACATCCCGGATTCCCTGATTTGATGGGATTTGGCAGAAGAGAATTGAAGGTAACAAAAGAGGAAGCAAAAAACTATGTGAAATATCAAATAGGTGCTTTGTGGGCATTTGCTAAAAGCAATGGAGCTGAGCTGCAACATGTTAAAGCTCATGGTGGTTTATACAACATGGCAGCAAAAGATCCTGAATTAGCTATGGCAATTGCAGAGGCAATTTACGAAGTTGACAAAAACTTAATTCTGATGGGTCTTGCAAACAGCGAAATGATAAAGGCAGGCAAGGCAGTAGGACTTAAGACAGCAAATGAAGTATTTGCTGATAGGGCTTATAATACTGATGGAACGCTGGTTTCAAGGAAACTGGAAGGCTCTATGATAACCGATGAAAATCTTGCGCTTTCAAGAGTTGTTAGAATGGTTAAAGAAGGCAAAGTTCAGGCTATCACAGGAGAAGATATTGATATTAATGCAGATTCAATTTGTGTACATGGTGATAATCCTAAAGCTGTTGAATTTGTAAAATCAATAAGAAAGGCGTTGGAAGATGAAGGTGTTCAGATAATGCCTTTAAAAGATTTTATTTAATATTTATAACTAACTGCAAAAGACATTGAAAACTATTAACATAATAGCGGTTCAAAAATATTTAACCGACTAAAATAATAATAATAAGGAGATTAATATTATGTCTGAAAGAGATAAATCACAAGACAAAAGAGTCCTTATAGGTGCAGCCTTTTTGATGGCAACATCTGCAGTAGGACCTGGATTTTTAACACAAACTACAACTTTTACTTCACAATTAGGACCAACATTCGGATTCGTTGTTTTAACATCAGTTATTTTATCTTTGATTGCTCAGGTTAATATTTGGAGAGTTATATGTATTTCAAAAGCAAGAGGCCAAGATATTGCAAATAAAGTATTCCCCGGTTTGGGATATGTAGTAGCAATATTGGTTGCAATGGGTGGATTGGCTTTCAACATCGGTAACGTAGGCGGAGCTGGATTAGGATTAAATGTTTTATTTGGAATAGATGTAAATGTAGCTATTGCAATTTCCGGAATTATCGGTATAATTATATTCTCGGTTAAGCAAGTTGGAAATGCAATGGATAAGTTTGCAACATTCTGTGGAGCTTTAATGATTGTCTTGATATTATACGTTTCGATTTCATCAAAACCACCTGTTGGTGCAGCTATAAAAGAAACATTCATACCTTCATCATTCCCTTATTTGGCAATATTGACATTGGTAGGAGGAACAGTTGGCGGATACATTTCTTTCTCAGGCGGACACAGACTTGTTGATGCAGGAATCGTGGGAGAGGAAAATTTACAAAGAGTTAATCAATCAGCACTTATGGGTATGGGAGTTGCAACTTTAGTAAGAATATTTCTATTCTTAGCTGTATTAGGTGTTGTTTCAAAGGGAGTTACATTAGACCCAACTAATCCTGCAGCTGATGCATTCAGAGTAGCAGCAGGTACAGTAGGCTATAAAATTTTCGGATTAGTAATGACTGCCGCTGCATTAACATCTGTTGTCGGAGCAGCTTTCACTTCTGTTTCTTTCTTAAGAACATTGATTAAACCCATAGGCGATCATGTAAATATAACTACCATAGCATTTATTGTAGCATCAACTGCAATACAAATATTCGTAGGAAGCCCTGCAAAAGTATTGGTTATAGTAGGCTCATTGAACGGACTTATTTTACCGCTTACATTAGCAACAATGCTTGTAGCTTCTAAGAGAAAGGACATTGTGGGAGAATACAAACATGCACAATACTTATTAATATTAGGCTGGATAGTTGTTGCAATAACAGCTGTTTTAGGATTAAGATCACTAACCGGCATAGCATCATTGTGGGCATAAACAAGAACTAAAGAAAGGAATAATGATATGTATGATAAAATAAAATACCTTTCTGCAGGAGATAAGGCTGTAGTTATGGAATTTGGCAATGAAATTTCCAAAGACATCAATGCTAAAATAAGAAATGTTGTAAAATCTGTTGAAGAAGCTAAAGTTGATGGAATAGTAGAATTGTTGCCTACATACAGGTCTTTGATGATTATGTATGACCCGTTAAAGATAGAATATTCTGAATTAATTTCAACTCTTGATTTTATGAGCAGTAAGCAAGTGGATAATGAAGAGGAGAAAATTAAAATTGTGGAGTTTCCTACCGTATATGGCGGAGAATATGGACCTGACATAAATTTTGTTGCAGAACATAACAATATTACTGTGGATGAGGTTATTAAAATTCATACAGGTACGGATTATCTGGTTTATATGATGGGATTTACTCCCGGATTCACATACTTAGGAGGTATGAGCGATAAAATTGTTACTCCCAGGTTAGCATCACCAAGGACAAAAATACCTGCAGGCTCTGTAGGTATTGCAGGGGCACAAACAGGAATGTATCCGTCAGAAACACCTGGTGGGTGGCAGTTGATTGGCAGGACTCCATTAAAGTTATATGATTCTGACAAAGAGCCTCCGGTTATGCTAAGCGCAGGTGATTATGTAAGATATGTATCAGTAAGTGAAGAAGAATACTTGGAAATTAAAAAGCAAGTAGAAGAAGGTACATATGTAGTAAAAGAAATAATTTCTGAAGGAGGTGACCTACGTGAGTAGTATAAAAGTTAAGAAGGGTGGATTTTTAACCACAGTTCAAGATTTAGGACGTATTGGTTACCAAAAATTCGGAATGCCTGTTGCAGGGGTTATGGATAATTTTTCATATAGAGTTGCTAATTTCTTGGTAGGAAATGATGAGGGTGAGGCTGTATTGGAAGCTACTCTGTTAGGACCTGAATTGGAATTTGACTGCAATATGACATTTGCAGTAACAGGTGCAAATATGAAACCTACATTAAACGGCAAAGAAATTTCTATGTGGGAAAGTTATAAAGTTACAAAGGGAGATATATTATCTCTTGGAGTAATAACAAGCGGTCTTAGAGCTTATATAGCTTTTGGCGGTTCAATTGAGGTACCCCTCTTAAACAACAGTAAATCAACTTACTTAAAAACAGGAATCGGCGGTTTTAAAGGCAGAAAACTGATGAATGATGATGAGTTGGAAATCAAAGTATCCGACAAAACAGTGTCTGGAAAATATTTGGATTCGAAATATATCCCGGAATTCAAAAGAAAAGGTAATGTGAGGGTGGTTTTAGGTCCTCAGGATGATTATTTTACTGAAGAAGGTATAAATACTTTATTCAGTACTGAAGGCTATAAGATAACCAAGGAAGCAGATAGAATGGGATACAGGCTTGACGGAAAAACTATTAAGCATATAGAAAAAGCCGATATAATTTCCGATGGTGCTTTATTCGGCTCAGTACAGGTGCCTGCCAACGGACTTCCTATTATACTGATGGCAGACAGACAAACAGCAGGCGGTTATACAAAAATTGCTACTGTTATTTCAACTGACTTACCGATGCTTGCTCAAATGGGCGAAGGTTGTGAATTAGTATTTGAAAAAGTAACATTGGAAGAAGCACATAAATTATATAGTGAATATGAGCAAAAACTTTCTGAGATTAATGAACAAATAGCAAATTCACAAAGAGTAATTGAAGCACCTGTTGAAAAGGCTGAATTTGTGAACATTGGACCTGTAAGGAAAATGAATATTGTGATAAACGGAGTAAACTACGTGGTAGATGTTCAAGAAGTACAATAAATTTCAAACATACGATTAGGCAAATAAATAATAATATGGAGGTGAACATTATAAAAAATAGAATTACCGAAGGTCTTTCAATAACATATCAAAAGCAGACTACTGCTTCTGATGCGTATGTTACTAATTATTCTTCAATAGAAAACCTTATTTCAACTCCTGCTCTTTTGACTATGATCGTTGAAGCTTCATGCAATATGCTTGATAATTTAATTCCACAGCAATATTTAACTGTGGGAAATAAATTAGAACTTTCTCATATAAATCCAACATTGGTTGGAGATACAATAACGCTGATACTTACGGTTGAAAAAGTAGATGGCAATAAGATATTACTTGATGTTGTAG
This sequence comes from Tissierellia bacterium, assembly GCA_028700795.1. GTDB lineage: Bacteria > Bacillota > Clostridia > Tissierellales > Sedimentibacteraceae > Sedimentibacter. Next base: position 9,237 of record JAQVRY010000033.1, read on the forward strand.
GTGCTGATTCAAACGGTAGAATTTGCTTAGGCAAATATAATAAAGTTATTGTGGAGAGAAACAAATTGATGGAAAACGCCTATAATAGGGCGAAAGATTTGTATTAAGACAATTATACTATCAATACAATAGAAAGGATAATAAATATGGCTAATAAATACCATGATTTATCTCCAAAAGAAGTAAGACAATTAATAAGAGAAGAAAAAATTCAAGAACCTACATCTGGTATGTGCGGTGGATATGCTCAAGCAAATCTTGTAATATTACCTAAAAAATATGCGGATGATTTTAAATTATTTGCTGAGTATAATCCAAAACCATGTCCTATACTTGAAATAACAGAACCGGGAAGCTTTACTACACACAAAACTGCTGATAATGCAAACATCATTACTGATATTCCAAGATATTTTATATATAAAGATGGTGTAAGGGTAGATGAAGTGTTAAATGCAGAGAAATATTGGGGAGATGATTTCGTTTGTTTCCTTATTGGCTGCAGCTTTTCATTTGAAGAAGCAATGATAAGAGAAGGAATTGAAATTAGACATATTACAATGGGTTGTAATGTTCCTATGTATAAAACAAATATCCCATGCAAACCGGCTGGAATATTCAATGGACCATTTGTTGTAAGCATGAGACCGATGAAGCCTGAGGATGTAGAAAAAGCATATGAAATAACAGGAAAATTCCCACATGTTCATGGTGATCCGATACATTTCGGAGATCCTGCAGAAATAGGAATAAAGGATATCAGCAAACCTGATTATGGCGATGCAGTTATAATAAAAGAAGGAGAAGTACCGGTATTTTGGGCATGTGGAGTTACACCACAAGCTGCAATTGAAAATGCTAAACCTGAAATAGTTATTACTCATGCACCAGGTCATATGTTTATAACTGATATACTTAATGAAAATATTGAAAGCTTGTTTTAGAGGACAATTCTTAGACATTAAACCTCACTTCTATCAGTGTGGTGTTACGTCACAACTGCCTCAACAATAGCAAATCAATAACAAAAATAAAATCCAAAATATTTGAGATAACAAATATTTTGGATTTTATTTAATATATTATTACAGTTCACATATGGCTTGCACTTATGATATAATGAATACAATCAATGAAGCAAAGACTTGTATCTTTGCCTTTATGTATTCATTGTATCGGTGTCAAGCAAGCCGATTTTGCGGCTTGCACTTATGATAAAATGAATAAAATCATAAATTTTAATTGGAGCATATAATGAAAGACATTGAATTAGCAAAGAATTTGTTGAATAATGAAAAAAAGGCAATAGTAATTGTCAAGGATGGAGAAGTAATTTTTTCAAGCAAAGATAAGGGAATTAAACCTGTTTGTGCAGCTCTTGATGAGTTCAAAGATGAACTTCAAGGCTCAAGCGTGGCTGATAAGGTTATCGGTAAGGCAGCTGCAATGATTTATAAACATGCAGATATTAAAGAATTAAGCACAAAACTTATTTCCGAAAGAGCTGTAGATGTTTTGAAAGACACTTCTATTGTGTATGATTACGAAAAATTGGTTCCATATATAAAAAATCGCGACCAATCCGGATTGTGTCCTATTGAAACTCTTTCACTACAAACTGATAATATTGATGAGCTGCTTTTAAAAATATCAAACTTTTTAGAAAAGGAAAGAACTAGGGGGTTCGAATAATGGAAGGGGCAACTAAAATGATTAAAGAATTTGAAGGCAATAAACCAAGAATAGATGAAAAAACATATATTGCAGATGGGGCTCAAATAATAGGAAAGGTTACAATAGGAGAATACTCAAGTATTTGGTTTAATACGGTTGTAAGAGGAGATGTAAATTATATAGAAATAGGCAGGTATACAAATATTCAAGATAACAGCGTTGTACATGTTGCTGATAAACATCCCGCAATAATAGAAGATTACGTAACAATTGGGCATAATGCAACTGTTCATGCCTGTAAAATTGAAGACCACTGTTTAATCGGTATGGGTGCAATTGTTATGGACGGTGCTGTTATAGGAAGGGGAAGCATTGTTGCTGCAGGTGCAGTAGTTACAAACAACCAGAGGATACCTCCCTTTTCTGTTGCTGCAGGAATACCTGCTAAAGTAATAAAGACTGTTCCTGAAGCAGATATTATTAAAATGCATTCCCAAGCATTAAAATATAAAGATGTTTGGTCAATTAGATATGGCATCATGCCTGATGCAGGCGGAGAATCATACGATGGTGGGAAAATTGTATAGTTATATTAAATGAATTAGATAAAGAAAATATATATGAAGATATTTTAAATTGGATATGTGAAAAAACTGCAAAAATATACAAATTACCAAATTTTCCAACAAATTTCTAAATTTATTAATGCATTTATCAGTAGATTATTGTATAATTATAGCATATTGATTGGAGGGATTTTCATGAAGAAAATCAAAAATACACTTTTACTGTGTTTAATAGTCATTATGCTTACAAATACTGTTGTATTTGCAGATATTGATATAAATGAAAACATCAAGGGTGCCTTGCTTGGAGATTTGGAAACAGGTGAAATACTCTATGATTATAATATAAACCAACAGTTGGCAATTGCAAGCATTTCTAAGTTGATGACTTATACTTTGATGATGGACAAGGTTTCTGCAGGTGAAATTTCTCTTGATGATGATGTTGTAATCAGCGGGCATGCTGCAGCTACGGAAGGCAGCAATTTTGGTATTTTATCAGGTGAAACAATTAAACTGAGAACCTTGGCAGAGGGAATGCTCATAGTATCAGGAAACGATTGTGCAACCGCAGTAGCTGAGTATGTAGGAAAAACCCAAGCTAATTTTGTCAGCATGATGAATGCTAAAGCATCAGAACTTGGTCTTTTATCAGCAAGCTTTATAAATCCTCACGGTCTGCCTATAAATGATGAAGAAACAGGTCAAAATTATATGTCTGTATCAGATTTGTACAAGCTGGTGCGACATGTGCTTGGCACATATCCGGAGATTTTGGAAATTACAAAAAAACCGGAGCTTATTATTGCTGAAAGAAACTTCAGCAGGTCCGCAACTAATCCTATATTAGGAATAGTCGAAGGGGCAGATGGTTTGAAAACAGGATATACAGATAAGGCAGGAATTTGTTTGGTATCAACTATGCCGATTAAAGGAAATGGACAGGATTTTAGGCTCATCGGAATTATTTTAGGAGCTCAAACTCATGAGGACAGATTAAATAAAACAATCGAGTTATTGGAATATGGGAAAAGCAATTTTATAAAATCAAAGTTAACGGATGTATCTGAAGCAGTTGATAAAGTTTATATTTCCAATTCAAAGGAAGTCAAGGTGGATGTTTTCCCTGCATTAGAATTAAATAAGGTAATTAAAACTCAAGATGTGGTTACAACCAAAATAACTTACAATGAAACAGTTAAGGCTCCATTGTCAAAGGGTGAGATAATAGGAGTAATAAGTATTTTTGTCAATGGAGAAGAAATTGGACAGGTTGATGCAACAGTGAATGAAAATATAGAAAAGGCGAATATTTTGGCTAGGATAGCAAGAGCTTTTATAAATTTATTTTAGATCCTTCGCTTACGCTCAGGGATAGACAAAGCTGCATGTGGGAACAACAATATTGACAAAGCGGTTAAAATAGTGTAACATTTAAAAATAATGTGCATCTGTAGCTCAGAAGGATAGAGCAGTGCCCTCCTAAGGCATGTGTCGGGGGTTCGATTCCTCTCAGGTGCACCATTTTTTTGTTTAAATATATATTGACAACAAGTGTACTATACTATATAATACAGAACAGTACTAAGTGTACTAATACACTTATCATAAAATTATGCAGCAGCAGGAGAAATTTATGAGAGAAATAAAGATTGTTTTAACTCAAACTAATACGGTTATATCTAAAACTTTAAAGGCATTTTCTAAAAAACCATATAACCATATTTCAATATCTTTTGAAGATGATTGTTCAGCAATGTTTAGTTTTGGAAGAAAAATCACATGGTTTCCTTTAATTGGGGGATTTATAAAAGAAGATGTAAACAGTGGTGTATTTAAAATGCATCCTGAAACTAAATGTAAAATATATAAATTTGAAGTAACAGACGAAGATTATGATATTATATCTATGCGATTTAATGATTTTCTTGCTAAACCCCAAAAGTACAGGTATAGTTTTTTAAATGTTTTTTTAATTCGCTTTAACATACCTTATCAAAGAGAATATTATTATGTTTGTTCCAGTTTTGTAGCTTATTTGTTAAAGGGAATAGTACCGTTTCATAAGGAAATATCGCTTGTTACCCCGGATGATTACAATAACTTAAACCTCAAACAGGAATATGAAGGCCGATTGTTTGAATATGTGAGTAAAAAGGTTGCTTGCGTCAATGTTTGATTGGAGGTGTAAAATTGATTCGAATTGATAATGATAATCCAAAAGCAATATATGAACAAATATATGATGAAGTGATAAGGCTTATATTTACTAAGTCCTTAAAACCGGATGAAAAACTGCCTTCTGTCAGAGAATTGGCATCAATGATTAGAATCAATCCCAACACTATTCAAAAAGCATATAAGTACCTGGAAGAAAACAATTACATTTATACTGTAAAAGGTATAGGAAACTTTGTGAAGGATGCTGATGAATTAAGGAATCTACATATTAAAAATATGAAAGATGAATTATATAAGGTAATAAAATCCTTAAAGGAACTTGGGTTAAGAGACGATAAAATATTAGAAATAGTTGAAGAGGTTATGAATCCAAGCACAAAAGGAGGCAGAGATGTTAACGATAAATAATTTAAGCAAAAAATTTGGGGATTTTCAGGTTCTTGAGGATATAAATATAAATGCTGAAAAAGGTCAAATTTATGGTTTAGTAGGCTCCAACGGCTGCGGAAAAACTACTACATTAAAGCATATAATGAAGGTTTACAAACAAGATGAAGGTTACATAACTTTTGACGGGGAAGAGGTTGACGAGAATTCCGGAATAATAAAATATTTTTATTATGTTCAAGATACCTTGTATTTCCCATATCAGTATACATTGAACAAATTATTCCACTACGAAAAGTTGATGTACAATATGTCTGAAGAAAAATTTGAATATTTACTTAAATATTTTAACATAGATAAAAATAAAGTATTGAACAAAATGTCAAAAGGACAAAAAAAGCAGGCTGCATTTATTTTATCAATAGCAGCTCAGCCAAAGTTATTATTGCTTGATGAAATTGTAGATGGGCTGGATGCAGTTATAAAAAGAAAGTTTTGGGATGTTCTTATAAAAGAAGTAATGGATAATGAAATGACTGTTATTATTTCCTCCCATGACTTAAAGGAATTAGATAATATTTGCGATAAAGTTGGCATAATGCATGAAGGTAAAATCTTAAGGGAAGAAAATCTTGAAAAGATGAAAGAAGATATTAAAAGAGTTCAGTTTGCAGTAGAGGGTGAATTTGATTTAGAAGAGTTAAAAGAATTCAATATTCTTCAAACTGTAAAAATAGGCAGTGTATTTATTCTAACTTTAACAGGAAACACAGATGAGCTTAAAAAACATTTAGAAAGTAAATATACTCTTTTATTGTTTGATAAGCTGTCAATGAGTCTTGAAGAAATATTTATTACGGAATTAGGAGGTGTGGGTTATGGAAAAGAAAAATAACTTTATACCAATGCTGCTATATTCAATTAAAGAAAAAAGAAATTGGGTGCTTTTATCAACAGTCATAATTTTTCTTACAACACTTGTGATACCATATATCTTAAGAGCAGACGAAGGAACATTTATTCTGTTCGGAATAGTTGAATTGTTTATTTTAGTTTTTATTAACTGTTTGGTTGATAACAGTTTTCTGCACAATGAATCAAAGTTAGCTTATTACAGGTCAAAACCGGTGCCTTTAAGAAATCAAATAATATTAAATATTGCGACAAATGCGATTTTTATGGTATATTTGCTGGCACTTATTGTTTTATCAGTAGTTTTTCAAGGGTTGGATTATGAAATACTTGAAGTGTTTAAAATGCTTATTCCTTGGCTTTTAGCAATAATACTATTAGCGTCCTTGTCATCAATACTGTCAGGAAATACCTTGATGGCAGGAGCAATGACAATATTTAACTTTTGTCTCCCTCTGATTATTTTGTTGGTAACAATGTTTATTTTCACAATATTGGAAAATACAGTAATCGGATTCAGTGCAGATGTATTAAATGATTACTTTATCAATAATATATACAGGCTTGATTATTTGTA
>JAQVRY010000133.1 GCA_028700795.1 Tissierellia bacterium
GCAAACATAGGGTTAAGTTTCCAGCCTAATATGCCGTAAAATACTCCTGCTGCCAAAGGTATACCGATGGTATTGTAAATAAATGCCCAGAATAAATTTTGTTTTATATTTTTAATTGTAGCCTTGCTCAATTGAACGGCAGTAACAGCATCCAACAAATCACTTCTTATAAGCACTATATCTGCTGATTCTATTGCAACATCTGTTCCTGCTCCTATGGCTATACCCACATCGGCTCTGGCAAGTGCCGGAGCATCATTTATACCGTCGCCTATCATGGCAACCCTTCTGCCCTGCTCTTGAATTTTCCTGATTTCTCTTTCCTTATCCTGTGGCAGTACTTCCGCAACAGCTCGAGTAATCCCCAGCTGTTTTCTTATCGCTTCGGCAGTTTTCTTATTGTCTCCCGTAAGCATAACAACCTCTATGCCCATTGCTTCAAATTCTTTAATTGCAGCCTCACTGGTAGGTTTAACAACATCAGCCACTGATATTATACCCAGCACATTGTTTTCATCTGCAAAGTATAAAGGAGTTTTTCCTTCATCTGCAAACTTTATGCTTTTTTCTTCAAAGTTTTTAATATTTATTTTTTGTTCGTTTATTAAACGTAAGTTACCAAGATAGTATATTTTATTGTTAACCACAGCCCTTAACCCTTGACCGGGAATTGCTTCAAAATTCTTCACATCATACAGCTCTAAATTTAATTCCTTAGCTTCATCAACTATTGCATCAGCTAAAGGATGTTCTGAGCCCTTTTCTGCAGATGCTGCTATTCTTAACATTTCTGTTTCATCAATTCCATCGGCAACAAGATTTGTAACCCTTGGCCTGCCTTCTGTTATAGTTCCTGTCTTATCCATTACCACTGTCTGCACATGATGAGCTATTTCCAATGCTTCAGCTGACTTAATAAGAATTCCGTTTTCTGCACCCTTTCCGGTACCCACCATTATGGCAGTTGGTGTTGCAAGACCTAATGCACATGGACAAGAAATAACCAAGACTGCTATTCCTATTGAAAGTGCAAACTCGAAATCTGCTCCTAAAATCAACCATACTATTGTTGACAAAACTGCTATCGCAATGACTATAGGAACAAATATACCGCTTATTTTATCAGCCATCTTCGATATGGGAGCCTTTGAAGAGCTTGCTTCCTCAACCAGCTTTATTATTTGAGCTAAAGTAGTGTCATCTCCTACCTTTTGAGCTTCAAATTTAAAGAAACCGGATTTATTAATACTTGCACCAACAACCTTATCTCCAACCTTCTTTTCAACAGGCATACTTTCACCTGTCAGCATGGATTCATCTATTGATGAATTGCCAAATACGATTACGCCATCAACAGGTATTGATTGTCCCGGCTTAACAATTATAACATCCCCCTTTACCACATCTTCAATTGGAATTTCCATTTCAATTCCAATCCTTTCAACCAATGCAGTCTTTGGGGATAAATCAATAAGTTTCTTTATAGCATCGGAAGTCCTGCCCTTTGCTCTTGCTTCCAAGAATTTACCCAATGTAATTAAAGCTAAAACAACTGCTGCAGATTCAAAATATAAATCCATTGAAAACTGCATAACCATGTCCATATCCATATGACCAAGTCCATAGCCTATTTTATATATGGCGTAAACTCCGTAAGCTGCAGCTGCAGATGTACCTATGGCAATCAATGAGTCCATGTTGGGGGAACCCTTAAACAAGGTTTTAAATCCAACCTTGTAATATTTATTGTTAACAATCATTACAGGAAGGCAGAGCAGAAACTGTGTAAATGCAAAAATCAAAGCATTTTCCGTCCCGTGAAATATGCCGGGTAAAGGCCAGTTAAGCATGTGCCCCATGGAAATATAAAATAATGGTACAGCAAATATCAACGATATAATCACTCTTTTTTTCATTTCTTTGATTTCGGATTTATCATCTTTTGCATCTGACTTAACTTCTGCCGTTTTTTTCATAACAGATGAAGCACCGTATCCTGTATCTTCAACAACCTCTATTATGTCGCTATCACTTAATACCGATTCATCATACTTTACAGTCATGCTATTAGTGAGCAAATTTACATTTGCTTCTATAATACCGTCGGTTTTATTTACGTTTTTTTCTATTCTTGAAGAACAAGCCGAACATGTCATGCCTGTTATGTCAAATTTTTGTGTTTTCATCAGCGTCACTCCTTTTATTTAGAGACCTTGTTGATTATAGAAATTATTTCATCAATTTTTTCATCTTCATTTCCTTCATTAAAAGCTTCCTTAACACACATATGCAAATGCGCCTTCAGAATTTCATTGTTTGCCTTTTTAAGTATTGATTGAACTGCTAATATTTGATTTGAAATATCCACGCAATACCTGTCCTCATCAACCATCTTGGAAATGCCTTCTATTTGGCCTGCTGCAGTTTTTAACAGTCTATTTATTTTATCCTTATCCGCTTTCATTATTCCACCTCTCTAACATACTACCCCCCTGGGGGGTATGCTTATATATTAAACCAGCCAATCAACTTTGTCAACATAATTTTAAAAAATTTTTCAACCCATCCTTTTTAAACTCGTATGACATATACAGGGGAACAGTACCCATGGCTTTCTATTTGTCTCTTGAATGTTTTTTAAATACTGGTATAATATAGGAAGGGGGACACACCTCTACTTTAGGGATAGTCTTTGATGGTAAGAGGAATGTCCCTGTACTTAGTATATGATATTTAATAAATAATATTAAAGGCAGGTTATTATGGATAGAAAATTTATTGAAAAATTTGGTGTTAGTTTGCCAAGATTAGGCTATGGCTGCATGCGTTTCCCTGTAAAGGATAACAAAATTGATTTTGAATTTTCTAAAAAGCTAATTCACCACGCTTACAACAATGGCATAAATTATTTTGACACTGCTTACAATTATCACAGCGGAGAATCAGAAACATTTTTAGGACAAGTATTAACTGAATTTAAAAGAGAAAGCTATTTTTTAACAAGCAAACTTCCCGTATGGAAGGTAAAAGAAGAAGGCGATGCTGAGAAGCTTTTTAATGAGCAATTGAAAAAATGCAATACAGAATATTTTGATTTTTATCTTCTTCATTCATTACACAAGAAATCAATAGAAACAGTTGAAAAATTTAATTTATATGACTTTATACTTCAAAAGAAAAAAGAAGGAAAAATTAAAAATATAGGTTTTTCATTTCACGACAGCAATGATGTTTTAAAAGAATTCGCGTCTGCCCATAAATGGGATTTTGTACAGCTTCAAATAAATTATTGGGACTGGGAAGAAAATGATGCCAAAAGTCTATATAAAACCTTGGAAGATTTAAACATTCCATGCTTCGTCATGGAGCCTGTCAGAGGAGGATTTTTAGCTTCCTTTGCACCTCATGCCATGAATCATTTTAAGGACTATCATCCGGACAAAAGCATTGCTTCATGGGCACTAAGGTGGGTTGCATCACTTCCTAATGTTGCTTTGATTTTAAGCGGCATGTCAACCATGGAACAGCTTAAGGATAATATAGAAACATTTACCAATATAGAGATCATAAGTGATGAAGAGCAAAAAATTATTGATAAAGTAATTGAAGATTTAAGAAAAATTAACCCGGTTCCCTGCACAGGATGCCGTTACTGCATGGACTGTCAGTATGGAGTCGATATCCCCGGTGTTTTTGGAATATACAATGACTACAAGAAATCAGAAAACAAAGATATTGCCAAACGTAGTTATTTTACATTCATGAACGACAAGGAACAAGGCGGAAATTGTCAAAAATGCTTGGAATGTATTCAAAAATGCCCACAGCATATTGATATTCCCATTGAATTAGAAAAAATTCACAAAGAAATGCT
>JAQVRY010000134.1 GCA_028700795.1 Tissierellia bacterium
TGTCATTCAGAGGGCTTTAGCCCCATGGGATCCTTCGCTGCGCTCAGGATGACAACATAGGATCCTTCGCTGCGCTCAGGATGACAACATGGGATCCTGAGCGCAGTGAAGAATCTCAGTTATTCCTAATATAAACCGCTTGAAATGCTTCATACATCTGTTCATCCTTTTTCATAACGAGCTTTAATTTTACTGCCTTTGCATTTTGGAAACTTTCATCTCTTAATACTGATACATACATTTTATCTACATAATCCCCAAGCTCCACAGTGGGATTTATCTCCTTTTCTCCTTTTCCATATCGAACGGTATTATTTATAATATGGAACACATAATTTTCATTTTCAGTCCCATATTTAAAAGAGACCTTATCAACGGGATATTCCACTCCGGCACTTCTTACCGCTGTCATTGAATAATTGTCTGTATTCACTCTTGCAGAACTAATGGAATTAGAGTCAATAATTTTACCGGACATGAAATTTAATATGTACTGCGCCTGAAAATGCATTTCAGAATTATTCCTCACTGATTTATAACCTTTATAATTGCTTATGAAAAAAGAAAAGATTAAACCCACAACAATAGAGGATATTCCTAATGACACCAGAAGCTCAACCATCGTAAAACCCTTTTTTTTCATTTTAACTGTTCCAATTCTTGAATTGTATATAATTTCTTGGATCATATGTACCGGCTGATACATCATTAAAGTCGGGCACACTGATAACCAACTCTACTCCTGTAACTTTATCAACATCATTTTCATGCAAATATGAAGATTTCAATATCACGGTAACTTCGTCATCAATGAAAGCCAAAGTATCATCATTCCATATTTCTACTGAAGGATTTGATACAACTTCAATTCTATTTTCAATATTTGTTCTTAAATAAATTTTATACTTCGTGATAAAAATATTTTCTGCTTCAATTTTATCTAACGGGTTCAATAATAAATAATCTTCAGCCCTTTGCAATGCTTTTCTAATTGATTCATCAATTAAGAGACATGACTTAACATAGCTCTCATTAAGCCCTGTTTCAGAAATATAAAAGGCTTGTTTGGAATCAATATTGAACTTTTTTATTGCATATTGTTTTACTGCAATATTTAAAACAGAAGCTCCCAAAATTATTATTAGCGCAATTACAATGACCAAAAGAACCATGGTGGAACCTTTGTTTTTCATACTAACCTCTATTAATCCTGAGAGCCCGCAATCTCCCTTAGGATGACAATCATGTCATTCTGAACAGCTGAATTGTCATTCTGAATAGCTGAATTGTCATCCTGAGTGATAACGAAGGATCTCATCTTTTTAATCTATAACCATACTCCCGATCAAACTGTTAATAACTTCTCCATCATTTAAAATATCAACCTCTATATAATGTAGTCCGTAACTGTCTGGCTTGATTCTAATTTCTGCACTGTAATCATCCAATACATCCAAGATAATTCTTTCGTAACACATTTCCTCACTGTTATAAACAAAAACTCCTGTATCAATTTCATCCATAGCTCTTGTTTCTTCCATATAATAATGAGCTGTTTGAATTGACCTGTATTCATTTTCACCTATGCTATTTATTTTCTGTGACAATACCAATAAATTCATCAGAGGGCAAATTACAACTCCAAGCATTGCCAATGTCATAATTAATTCTACCAAAGTCAATCCTCTATTATTAAACAAGCTATTCATAATATTAACTTACGTACAGAGGCAATGCATAAAACATTAAACTCAACATCACATGCACCTTGTCGCTATCAATCAACAATATACTTATATCTATCACCGAAATTTCTGTTTCACTGTTTTTAACATCCTCAATAAATGATATCATATCATGGAAATCACTATCAAAATCAACAGTTACTTTCATGCATACTGCTGTACTATCCTGCTGTAATTCCACTGACTCCTCCGACCCTTCTGAAGTATCCTTAAAAACTGGCATAATTTCACTGAATTTTATATTACTCAATGCAATGCTATTTTTTGTAGAAATATCACTTAATACATTTATTATTTGGTCTTGGAATATTTCAGTATCTATATTTAATCTATTTATTTTCTTTGTTAAATTAATTTTATTTTTTTCATATGAACTTTTCATATTCAAATTTTGATACATATTCTCATATTCATAGTGAATACTATTATACTCTCCCGCTGTAGTTAATTTTGAAAAAACACTACCTGGAACTCCTGCTGCAAATAATGATATAAGTAAGATTACAACTATAAAAATTAATAATTTACGATTGAAATTAATTGTCATTTTCTATCACGTCCTTCAGCTTTAACACTATGGAATATGAAAATGACTGTCCCGACTTTGATTGAATTGCCGGCATATAAGCGCTTTCTATTTCTTCAATTTCTCTTAAATTAGAAAAAAACAAGGTAGCTTCATTCATAGAAAGAGAGACACACTGCAATTGTGTGCTGCTCTTATCCGATTGAATTGAAGTTACCTTAGTTTCAGAGGGTTTCGACATATTAATTGTTCTTAAAATGTTAGAATCAACATAATCATTATCTTTTATTACCTGCTGGAGCTTTTCAGCCTCTATTAAATACTGCTCTAAATAATCTGTTTCTTTTTTTATATATTCTATTTCAATATTAATTTCATTGTTATTTCCATCGTCAATATATGTAGACATTGCAGAAACTTTATTTCTCATGCTAACTTGCGAATCAATAAATCCAAACAATACAAGAGATGCTGCCATAATTACAAATAAAATTACAGCATACCTATAGTTATTTCTGATTTTCTTTTTTGAAGTATTAAAATTTATGTCTTTGCTATGGGAAAACAAAGTCAAAACACCATTAAAATATTTGTTTAATTCAAAGATGTTTGAAGGTTCTTCTTCCAAAGTCAAGTTGGATATTTTGCTTAAAATTTCAACATCAATATTCAATCTAATTTTAATTTCTTTAATTGTTTCAGGCATGCAATTACCATAAATGAAAATTTGATTTATTAACTTGTTGTTGCTAACCGAATAGTAATATCGCATGAATTTGATTATTTGTGATACAATTGAGTTATCAACATATGAATAATTAACAGAATACATATGCGATGATTGTGACTCCGCCGCCATTTCCATATAAGTTTTCTCTATTTCAGAACTAATATAGAAATCACAAAATCCATTATTTGCAACTGAAAAAGAAATAGAATTTTTCTTTATATTAATAAATGCTGTGGTTTCTTGAATATTTAAAGTGGTTTCATTAACCTTTATATTCCTTTTATACATAGAATTAATACATCTAGGTAAAATGTCAATTTTAATTAATTTAAGTTTTAACCTTTCAGCTAATTCAGTATACTGATTAACTAAAATTACCGGAACACAATAAACTATGTAATCAGCATATGATACTTTATTTTCATTTGTTATGTTTGAAATTTCATATGCAATTTTATACTTACTTAAATCTGCTGATATCATTTGTTGAAGCTCAATTTGTATCATGGATAAAATTTCTGTACTTTTCTTTAACAACGGCAGCTTAATTGTTCTAATCATAATGCTGCTAGAATTAATTACAAAAACAGCCTTTTTTATTTTTATGTTATTTTTGACTAATTCTTCATTAATTACATCGGTAATCTTATTCATGTCATTAATTTTGCCATCTTTTATCCCATAGTTAATATCTACCGACATACACCTACATACAGACAAAGTTTCCCCCTTTTTAACGGCCTCGATAATTCTTATATTACAATTATCAATTTCAATGGATAAAAACTTTGCCATAATATCACCTATTCCCTCATAGCAAACTTCATTGTACAGTTTTAACCATATCAAACATTGGCAA
>JAQVRY010000135.1 GCA_028700795.1 Tissierellia bacterium
GGGATGTGCGTGTGCAGCTCCTTATGGTCACAGGTTATTGGATATAAGCAAAGAAACCTCTCATATTTTCAGACATTTTATAAAAGAAGAAATTACCGCTATTAAACCAGGTTGGATTAGATTTAATATTCATTACTTAATGAGCGAATATGAAGTTGATTTTATATGTGCAGCAATTGAGTTTATTGCTGAAAATGGGTATTTGTTTCTGAATGAATATGTTATGGACATGAAAACCGGTAATTGGTCTCACAAGTCTCATAATAAGCCCTTTAGTATTGTCGAAACCTTTGGCGCAGAAGAAAGTTTAAAATATATTGGCAACTGCAATACAAAACCTGAATGCGAAGTATCTCCAAACGACCCAAATGAAGAGTACAAAAAATATTTAGATGAAGCAAAAAAACATGCTGCCCTACTGAAGAAAACAGACTTAGAATTTAGATCCTTCGATGAAGAAGAATGCCCTTCGTGGTTTTATTACGTAAATTCAAAATAATGACCGGATTGTCATCCTGAGCGTAGCGAAGGATCTCATTTTATTGCTTTAAATCCAATAAATTCAACATCCTTTGATATATAATCCACTTTTGCTTTTTGTTCTTTCATAAGCTCCGTAGATAAATACTTTTTGTTATCATCAGCAAAAATTGTCACAATAACTGCATCCTTATTATTGAGGATATTTTGTGCCTTTATTGAACCAATTAAGTTAGCACCGGAAGAAATACCTACACCAATTCCTAACTCTAAAGCTAATTGTCTTGCCATATTGATTGCATCACCGTCATCGACGCAAATTACATTATTCAGCTGCTCTAATTTAACAATTTCAGGAATCATCCCGTCACCTATTCCATCAATTCTATGAAAACCTGAAACAATGTCACCTGAAGACATGGCGGGTGACTGTGACGGTTCAAGAGGGAATGCCTTACATTTGGGATATATTTCTTTAAGAGCATTTTTCACTCCCATAATCGTTCCTCCTGTGCCCACTCCCGCTGTAAAACCATCCGGTTTCTTACCGAATGCAGTAATTTGTCTTATAATTTCCTGACCGGTTGTTTTATAATGAGTTTCTATATTTAAAAAATTTGAAAATTGATGGGGTAAAAAGGCTTTGTTTTCAGCTCCGAATTTATCGGCGGATTCAATGGAACCTTTAAAACCTCCATCTTCCTTTGAAAGCAAGTGGATTGTTGCACCATAGCTTCCCAAAAGTTTTTTTCTTTCCTCGCTCATCCAATCAGGCATAAAAATATGCACGGGATTTCCTAAATATGCTCCCATTGCAGAAAAGGCAATTCCTGTGTTGCCGCTTGATGCCTCTGCAATTATATCTCCCTTTTTAATTAAATTATCTTCATATGAAGTTTTCAATATATTGTAAGCAATCCTGTCCTTAATGCTGCCTGTGAAGTTGTAATACTCTGCTTTAGCGTATACCTTGCGCTTAATTCCTTGATACTTTAAAGAAATTTCCAGCATGGGAGTATCATTTATCATAGCTGATATTTTTTCAAATTTATCCATTACACCATATCCTTTTTGTTATTATAACAAACATTTAAAATAATATAATTTTATTATAACTTAAAAGTAAAAACGCCAGCACAATACTAAAGGATTTTCTGCTATTTTGCCAATTATTGCTTGTTAAATTTACAGGATTGGTTATAATTATATAAAAAGGTAAAAAGAAGGATTTATATGATTATAAAAGTGCCAAAGGAAGTTGAAACTGCATTAAATATATTGCATGTAAACAGCTATGAAGCATATATAGTAGGCGGCTGCGTTAGGGACAGCATCATGGGCAAAGTTCCTTCTGATTGGGATGTTGCCACATCAGCAAAGCCGGAAGAAATATTACTATGTTTTAATCAATACAGAACCATAGAGACAGGAATAAGGCATGGTACTGTTACAGTAATTATAAGCAAAATGCAGATTGAAATTACAACCTACAGAATTGACGGGGAGTACAGCGACAACAGACGTCCCGATGATGTTTTGTTTACGGATAAAATTGAATTTGATTTAAAACGGAGAGATTTTACAATTAATGCTCTTGCTTACAATAAAAATGGAGTAATCGACTTGTTCGGAGGTCTCGATGATATAAAAAACAAAATTGTAAAATGCGTGGGGGATTCGGATGAAAGATTCAATGAGGACGGTCTGCGAATTTTAAGAGCACTGCGCTTTGCTTCTGTTTTGAACTTTGACATTGAAAAGAATACATCATACAGTATTTTCAGAAATAAAAATCTCCTGAATAATATTTCTATGGAGAGAATTAACATTGAATTAAATAAGCTGATAATGGGAAGTAATTTTCAAAATATTCTTTTGGAATACAGAGATGTTATTGAGGTTTTTTTGCCTGAAATTCAGGATTTAACTAAGGAAAAATTGGAGTATCGCTTAAATGCAATGAAGGCGTTAAATTCTCTAATTTTAAGATTATCTGTTCTTTTGCATAAAATTGATTCGCCTGATAAGATTCTGATGAATTTAAAATATGACAACAAGACTGTTAAAACATTTAAGTTACTTACTGAAAATATAGATGAAAAAATATATCCTGACCAGGTGAGTATTAAGAAATGGCTCAATAAAATTAATCATGTAAATCTTAATTATCTTATTAAAATTAAAAAGGCAATGTTTGATTACGAGTATGAAGAGCTAACCAAGTCCAAAAAAATAATGAAAGACATTATTGCAACTAACCAATGTTACAGCTTAAAAACATTGGCAATCAACGGACAGGACATTATTGATTCAGGTGTGCCTAAAGGCAAGAATATAGGAATAGTTTTAAATAAGGTTTTAAATAAGGTCATTGAAGGGAAATTAGAAAATAATAAAGACACCTTACTTATTTACATTTATGACAAAAGGGAAGAATTGTTGTCATCTAAAAAATAATTTGAAATAATTGATAATTCCTATTGATATTATTTGGAATTTTTTGTAGAATTAAGTTATGGAAAATTTTAGGAGAATGATATGGATAAAAAAATCAGGGATACAGGTATTGAATTAATTGGTGAAGCTTTTTGGGGGACTCACATTGCTCAATTGTATGATTCTAAGGATGACTTTTTTAGTATTGGATGCCCATATTTAAGAGCAGGTTTATTAAACAATGAATTATGCATTTGGGTTTATTCAAGCAACACAAATGAAGCAGAAATAAAAAATTACTTAGATAAATATATAAACAATGTGGATAATTATATTAAAACAGGGCAGTTGTTGTTGATACCCCATTTTAATTGGTACTTAAGCGATGATAGTTTTAATGAAGTAAGAGTAAATGAACTATGGCTTGAATATGTAAGAAGGTCTACAGAATTAGGATACGAAGGGCTTAGAGCTGTTGCTGATACATTCTGGCTGGAGAAATGTTACGAAAGAACATTTGCTTATTATGAGAATAAAGTGAATAAAATGCTGCAAGAATTGCCGTTTATTGTTTTGTGTTTATATGATGAGAATAAAACAGACAAGCTGCAGTTTGCAGAAGTTATTAAAAACCATAGTCATACAATCGTTAATAATGATAATAAAAAAGAAGTAATAAAAAATATAGAGCTGATAATTAAGGATAAGCAACTAAATAAAGCATTGGAATACAATAAAGTCATGACGGAATTTTTTACTAATATTTCTCATGAATTAAAAACACCTTTAAATGTTATTTTAGGAACGGTGCAAATGATGGAGTTAGCAAAATGTACATCTTATGAAAATGAAGAAAAGTATTTAAAGTTTTTGAAACAGAATTCCCTAAGATTAGTAAGGCTAATAAACAATTTAATTGATATAACGAAGATTGATGCCAAT
>JAQVRY010000136.1 GCA_028700795.1 Tissierellia bacterium
GTCAAATTAACCGGCAGACCGGTAACCAAATTTCTGCCTCTAACTTCCATAAATTTTTCTTCTTCTACAGGAAATGCAGTTCCTATTTTTATTTTAAGCTCTTCTGCACTTCTTAAACCTATCATAACATTGTATTTCTTTCGTACATATCTTACAATTGCATCATCACACTTATCACCGGCAACCTTTATAGACCTGCTTACAACTATGCCTCCAAGAGAAATTACAGCAATATCTGTTGTACCTCCGCCCATGTCAATAACCAAATGCCCCGATGGTTTTGTTATGTCAAGACCTGCACCTATGGCAGCTGCAACAGGCTCCTCAATCAAATATGTCTTTTTTGCACCTGCATTATTGCTTGCTTCAAGAACTGCTCTTTTTTCAACTTCTGTAACACCGCTTGGAACACAAATTATAACCCTTGGCTTAACTATTGAATTACCCACTGCCTTTTTTATGAAATATTTCAACATTTTCTCTGTAATGTCGAAATCAGATATAACTCCATCTCTTAAGGGTCTTATTGCTACAATATTGCCTGGAGTACGTCCCAGCATTTTTCTTGCTTCTTCTCCCACTTCAAGGATTTTGTTTGTATTAATGTCAATTGCCACAACAGAAGGTTCATTGATAACTATTCCCTTACCTTTAATATAAACTAATACACTGGCAGTGCCCAAGTCAATACCAATATCCATTCTCAGACCCATCTTTATCCTCCATGTTTCTTTCTCTATTATTTATCTTTAGAATATTAATGATAAAAATTATAACATACACCCAAATTAATTTCAATTAATTTTAATCGCAGGGAATGCAGAATAAAAGAAAATAATTGGGTTGACCATACAATAAAAATGCCTGCGAAGCAGACATTTTTTATTAAACTATCTTTTAAGCAATTTTTTGATTTTTTGAACAGGATCCAATAATTCGCTTAAAGAATTGTCATAATTTAATGTATCTATGATATTCGCAATGTATTTTGACATATCCACTTCAGTGTACCAAGGCTTCTGTAATAGTTCCGGTCTTCGATAAATCATGTTTGTTGTGAAAACTCTTGTTATTGTTCCATCCCGGTATGCCTTGTCGAATTTTTCAAGTCCCTCGGTAAACAATCCAAAAGAAGCAAATACATATACATTTTTTACCTTTCTTTCCTTTAATTTGCCTGCAACATCAATCATTGAATCTCCTGAAGCAATCATATCATCAACAACAATAACATCTTTTCCCTCTAAATTACCTCCTAAGAATTCATGACTGACAACCGGATTTTTACCGTTAACTATAACAGAATAATCTCTTCTCTTATAAAACATTCCTAAATCCAATTCCATAACTGATGAATAATAAATACATCTTGTCATTCCGCCTTCATCAGGAGATATTATCATCATGCTATCCCTGTCAATTTTAGCATCAGGCACTGTTCGTACAAATGACTTTATCATTTGATAATGTGGATGAAAATCTTCAAATCCATGAAGAGGAATTGCATTTTGAACTCTTGGGTCGTGTATATCAAAAGAAATAATATTCTCTACTCCCATTGATGTAAGCTCTTGTAATGCCAAAGCACAATCCAATGATTCTCTTGTAGCTCTCTTATGCTGTCTGCCTTCATAAAGCATTGGCATTATAACTGTTATACGCTTTGCCTTGCCGTTCATTGCAGCAATTATTCTTTTCAAGTCCTGATAATGATCGTCAGGACTCATGGGTACGTCCATGCCGTACATTTTGAAATTTACTCCGTAATTAAAAATATCTGATATTATAAATATATCATGACCTCTTACTGTTTCGTTTATTACTCCCTTTGCCTCACCGGAACCAAATCTTGGACAAGCAGCATCTAAAAGAAATGTTCTTATAGGACCTGAACCATTTGAATATATAACACCGTTGGCATCCTTCCTCCATTCCTTTAAATAATAGTCTATTCTTGCAGCTATATCTTCGCATCCTTTCATTGCAATAATAGATAATCTTCCGAATGGTATAGATTCTTCAAACGTGTACTCATTTATGTTCATTTCTTCCTCCTGTTCACCTTGTATGTTACATTCTATCAAAAATATATCAATTGTCAAAACAATATGATTCCCATATTATTAAATTATCTTAACAATGTCTTTGCAAACGTTGAAATTGAAAAGATTATAAGCATAATAATCCATAATAAAATAACCACGTGTTGCGCGGTTATTAAGAACTGGAAAAAATCTTTGAATATAAAGTTAATAATACATTTCGGCAATTGCCTCTGACAGCTCCTCATATGTAAATGGTTTTTCAATAATCATAAGTCCCCTTTTCATTAATTCTTCATATTCTGCCTGCTGTACAAAACCGGTTATAAAAATCACCGCTGCATCTTCATTTATCAGCTCCATTTTCTCAAAGAGTTCTTTGCCGTTCAATTCAGGCATCATTATATCCACTACGGAAAAAGATATTTTTTCATATTCTTCTTCATAGTATTTCAACGCTTCAAGAGGAGCATTGAATTTTACTACATCATAGCCTAAATCTTCTAACAGTTCAGCTTCAATATACAAAACATTTATGTCATCATCAACCAGCATAACAATGTTGTTTTCTTTTTCTGCTATTTTCCTATTATCAGATATATAACTTTTTTTAAGTATAGGTATAAATATTTCAAACCTTGTCCCGTTGTCAGGATTGCTTGTAACATTAAGATAACCGCTGTGGGATTTCACAGTGCCAAACACTACTGACAACCCTAAGCCGGTTCCGTTTGTTTTATTTTTAGTTGAAAAATATGGTTCAAATATCCTCATTAATATTTCATCATCTATACCTGAGCCGTTATCCTCTACATATATTTGAATGTATTCCCCGGGTTGAATTATTTCATCGTGACTTAAAGCCATTTCAAAATGAATTACTGTATCCATGGTTCCAATTTTAATTATTCCGTTATTAATAATTGCATCCTTAGAATTTAATATCATGTTTACTATCATACTTTCAAGCTGGGACTCATCCCCCAATATATATTCATCATTGGCTTCATAACTGTATATCAATTTAATTTCTTTACAGAGAATGAATTCCATCATTTCATAAGTGTTATCCAATATGTTTTTTAAATTTACAGGTTTATTTGTATTGCATTTCTTCTTGGAAAACAAAAGAATCTTTTTTGTAAGCTCCGCTGCACTTTGTGAGATATGAATTATTCTTTCCGCATAATCATAAATTCTTTCCAACTCATCAGTTTTCTGTATCATTGTGGCATTGCCTATTATACTCATCAGGTAATTATTGTAATCATGAGCTATCCCTCCCGAAAGCTGACCTAATGCAGCCATCTTTTCATTTTGTCTTTCAGCTATAATTGTCAAATCTTCTCTGCTGATATCTTCATTCATATCATTATATTTCATCACAACCCCTTAATAGTTTATTTGTAAATATTATACACTTTTTGGATTAAATACTTTGTAGAAATTTGTTGGAAAGTAAAAATTTGTAGGGGAATTGACCAATTAAAAAATGGGATTAGGGCATAAAAAAGCAACATTCAACGTCGCGAAGATCGTCAAATGTTGTTTATAATGGTGATCCATCGGCGATTCGAACGCCGGACACCTTGATTAAAAGTCAAGTGCTCTGCCGACTGAGCTAATGGATCAATATATGATAACTTTTATATAATACATTCCTTTGTCGTATCTTGTCAACCATTTTTTTTGATTATTCTTTATATTAATAGATATAAATACATGTTTTCGAAGTTTTCCCGGAACTTTTCCA
>JAQVRY010000137.1 GCA_028700795.1 Tissierellia bacterium
TAAAAAGTATTAAATTATATACATGCTATTGTGGCGCAGCCGGTAGCGCAACTGATTCGTAATCAGTAGGTCAGGAGTTCGAATCTCCTCAATAGCTTTTATATTACTTTACAAATGTTGAAAAATGTATTAAATTATATATAGTGTTTTTATCTAACATAAGATATATACTATTGGGGATATAGCTCAGTTGGGAGAGTGCTTGAATGGCATTCAAGAGGCCAGGGGTTCGAGACCCCTTATCTCCATATATTGCGGGTGTAACTTAGTGGCAGAGTTCCGGCTTCCCAAGCCGGTTGTGTGGGTTCGATTCCCATCACCCGCTTCAAAAAAACCGCTTAATTTTTTTAAGCGGTTTTTTAAATTACGGAGGTTATGAAATTTTATATTTAATCTTCACAATATTTTTACTCCAAAAATTTTGTTAATTCTCCTGAATAAAACAACGATAATCTATGTAAGGCCCTTGTGCATGCAATATATAACAGTTTCTTATCAAATTCTGTATTATAATTGTTATTGTTTGCTTCATATACAATAACAGCATCAAATTCCAGCCCTTTTGCCAAATAAACAGGCAGTATTAAGGTGCCTTCCAAAACACTTTCGTAATCTAAGTAGTCTATTAACTTTATTTTAATTTTATCAGTCAGCTTAAAATACAGTCTTGATGCTTCTTTTCTATCTTTGCATATTACGGCAATAGAGCTAAAACCTTGAGATTTATATTTTTCTATGGTTTTAACAATTTCATCCTGCAAGCTCAGATTGTTGATTAATTTAACAATAGCCGGTTCTTCTTCATTTCTTCTAAAAAACTCGATAGAATCTTCGTCATCAAGTAATTTTGCACTGAATTTTCCTATTTCATAAGAACTTCTGTAACTTTTGTTCAGGAATACCTTACTGCTCTTTTCAAAATTAAATATTGAAATAATATCATCATATAATGGTAAATCGCTGCTTTTCTCAATAGATTGATTTATATCGCCTACTATTGTAAATCTTGCATATCTGAATAAACTCTTCAATATATAATAATGTATGTGATAATAATCCTGAGCTTCATCGACAACAACCTGTTTAATTTCGCTGAAAAGATCACATCCTTCAGCTTTTATTTTCAGGTACATAAGTGCTATTCCATCAGCATAAGGAATATTAAAAGGATCACTCAAAGCGGTATTTGTATATCTTATTATTTCGTCAATATTTTCCGGAAGTTCAAGACCCTTTGATATCTTTTTAAAAAGGTTAATATCAGAAAATAACTTTTTATAGATTTCAAAGCTTTCAAACTCTGTAAATTTTCGCAATCTTTCTGTCAAAGCCTGGGTTTCCTTAGCTGCAAGTAGTCTTGTAAAAGACATTATTTCAAATTCATGGTTATTTAATTCATTTACGGTCTTTTGAATTTTGTTTCGCCTTTCAATTCTATTATCGCGAACTTTTTCTAATATGCGGTTCTCAATTATTTTAAGTTTTTTGCTTGTTGGCATATCAAGTTTGCCGCTTAATAGAAATGCTTTTGAAAGCTCTCGTTTTTCAATTATTTTTCCGTTGTAATAAACATCTTCAAATGGTACTAGCTTACGTTCATAATACTCAATAAACCTATCTATAATATTTAAAAAAACAAACGAGCCTTTAAATTCATCGTATGACCTTAGAAAATTTCTTTGCTCTTCAGTCTCTGCAGTAATAATGTTTTCAAAATTTTCACTTTTTGTTTTCATGGACAGTTTATTTTCAAATATTTTAAGAAATATATTTTCAAAGGTATATTCATTAATATTTTCTTCTCCCAATTCAGGGAGAACATTGGATATATATTTTGAGAATAATGGATTAGGTGAAATAACTATAACATTGTTGGCACTAAGTTTTAAATTTAAACCCTGATACATCAAATATGCAATTCTGTGTAAGGCTATTGATGTTTTGCCGCTGCCTGCAACTCCTTGTACAAGCAATAAATCATTAAACATGTCTCTGATAATCAAATCTTGTTGTTTTTGTATTGTTTCAACTATGATTTTCATTCTGGAGGTCATATTTTTAGAGAGTGCCACCATCAGCATTTCATCAAGAATATTAATGTTGCTGTCAAAAAAGTATTCCATTTTACCTTTTGTAATTTTAAATTGCCTTTTTAATGATACAAAGCCCTTTATTAATCCTGCAGGAGCTTTATATTCAACAGGCCCCACTTCATTTCTGTAATAAATGCTGGATATGGGTGCACGCCAATCATATACTTTTATTTCATGGGTTTCATCGTCCATTAAATTAAAAAGACCAATATATATTTTTTCAATATCATCATATCCTTCTTCGGTGAAATCGATTCTTGCAAAATAAGGACTTTCAAGCATCTTTTCGTATCTTGAAATTCGTTTTGCAAGTTCGGTGTAGGTGAAGGTTTGTGCCTGAAGGGCGCTTAAATATTGATTAAAATCTGTAAGCTTATCAAAGTCAGCAGATGAATGGGTTGTATTTTCCCACATCTCTCTTCTTGATTCAATCAAATCAGATCTTTGATTTTCAAGCTGGTTTGTTTCATATTCCAATCTATTTTTCAACAAATTTATAATTTCTTCTAAATATTTTATTTCTTCTAAATACTTTCTATTATCGGCCATTTCAAATCCCCTTATGCATGTAATTGAATAATTACAAAGTATTAATAGACAATTATATCACATTCAGCAGCATATGAAAAGAAAAAATGAAACTTTACACCAACAAAAGTTAAATCTTTATAATTTCTTGTAATTTTATCAAGTAATGGTAGAAATTACCATACTATTCACATATAGTTTTAACGAGGCAGGGTTATGAAGTTTTACGTGACATAAGCTTTAATTAGTGTATAATAATTGTATAAAGCAGTAGAGGGAGCGTTATATGATAGGGAAAAAAATAAGAAGTATCAGAAAGAGTAAGGATATGACGATTGTAGAACTGTCAGATAAAATTAATGTGACATCAGGATATATATCACAAATAGAAAGAGATTTAATATCTCCTTCTTTAGCAGTATTAAAAAGATTGTCCAATACATTGGATGTACCTCTTTCAGTATTATTTTTAGAGGAATCCTCTGATAATGTTGTAACAATACCGCATGATGAAAGAACAAAAATTAAATTGAGCAATATTAATGTGGAATTGGAGTTTATCACTCCAATATTGAAAAACGATGAAAAAAAACCAGAGTTTGAAGCTTTTCTATTTAAACTGAAACCAAAAACATGGGCAAGTAATCACTGTATAACACATGAGTCTAAGGAATACATTTATATTATCCAGGGGGAGATAGAGTGTCATGTAGGAGAAAGAACATACATCATATCAAAAGGAGACAGTATAATTGTCCCTGAAAACAACAATCATATGTTTTATAACAGAAATGATGATATATCTGAAGCGTTGTGCATCATATCACCTTCGATTCATTAAATAAGTCTTGACAAAATTATTGTGTTATTATATTATCCAAATATGGCAATGATGGAAAGCAGTAAACAGCATATTTATTACAGAGAGCCGACGGATGGTGTGAGTCGGTAATAATAGTTGTTGAATCCGTTCCGGAGTATCTAAGGGGTAAAAACCATAGACGTTGAAGGCGTTAACTTCTCCAAGTGATTATGCTAAGGTATAGGGATGATGAATGTCCTTGTTAGTATAATAATTAGGGTGGCACCGCGAGTATCTCTCGTCTCTAAACAGAGGCGGGAGTTTTTGTATGGA
>JAQVRY010000138.1 GCA_028700795.1 Tissierellia bacterium
TTGTTGAGGTGCCAGGCACCTTTTTGTTAGTTTAAAAATATAGTTTTTTGTTCATCGGCTGCTTGATAAGCTGCATAAAGAACCTTTGTTGTTTCATAAGCCAATTCAATTCCAGATTTAGGTTTCTTATTATAAGCTACACTTTCTACAAAATCTTGCATTTCATAAGTATATCCACGAAGTATCTCATCGCAGACGAATACATTGTTCCAACCGGTCTTTCCCGGAAGCATTTCTGAAATATTTACATCTTTTAGATTATCTTCGTCTAAGAAATAGGATTGTAAATTGTTTGCAGGAGTTATATTACATATAAGTGATGTATCATTTGCATAGATTTCAATATAGTTCTTTGTGCCTCCTAAGACATTGTCAGCCCCAATTACAATTGCCTTAGTATTATCTGAAAAGGTCAAAGTTACATTTGCAAAATCTTCTACATCATAAGTCTCAAGGGTTAAATGTCTTTTATCATATTGATTAAGTATAGAAGCAGTATTACCCATGTCTGCAGACACACTTACAACACTTAATATCTCACCTCTAGCCTTAGCTTCTACTTGTTTAAGCCACAATATTCCTGACAAAGGATGAGTTCCGACTCTAATAAATGAGCCACCACCTGTTTTATCCCATCTTCCGGCAACAGGCGAGGATGAACCCCTTAAACTTTCTTCGCCTTTCATAAACAATAATTTGCTTTTTTTGTGGGCAATGATTTCTGCAGCCTTTGTAACAGAAGGACAATATATATAATTTTCAGCATACATAAAAAGTTTACCGCTTTCTTCAACTGCTTTCTTAAATTCATCTATTTCTTCCATTACCTTCTTAAACATTTTAGCTTTAGGAACGGTCTTACCTATTGGAGCTACATCACCTTCTTGTCCAAAATAACCGGATAATGGTTTTTCGCAAATAACATGTTTGCCGGCTTTTAAAGCTTTTGTAGCTATATCAATATGGGTCATTGGGGGAGTTACAATATCAATAATTTGAATTTCCGGATCATTAAGGACATCTTCGATATTCATAGAAGCTTTCTCTATGCAATGGGTCTTAGCAAAATTTTGTGCCTTTTCAATATCCACATCTACTATAGTCTTTATTCTTACGGGAATTCCATAGACTTTCTTATATCCATTTACATGTAAAAACCCTGCATATCCACCGCCGATTAATCCAATTACTACTTCATTCATAAAATACCACCTTTCATAATGAAATCATTACCGTGTCGAATCAAAATATTTATTTTATTATACAATTTTTTTCATAAAAGTCAAATTGTAATAAGCTTATTGTTCGTACATATAAAATTAATAGCTGTCGTACCCTTTGAAGAGCAAGCCTCCAAAGATGCTATAGTTCAATTTTCAGAGAGTCTTGCTATTCATCCAAGCATTTTACTTGGACGATTACAAAAGGATGATAAGGTAAATTATAGTTATCTTTATGAATTAAAAACTAAATACTTGGTAAAGGTTAATAGGTATTGAATGTAGCTTTATGCTGCGGTATGATATAATAGGGAGAGTTAAATATTATGATTGAAGATGAAAATAAAAAGGTTTTTGAGCTATACAATAGAAAGTCTGATGTTGTTCGTTGCCCATACGGGAGGGCAATTGTTCGTGAAAAGCTTGATTCTTATGCACAGGCTGCGGTAAACTTATATGGCATTATCAGCCGTAGTGATTTTGTTGGTATTTTTAATGAACAAAACGTTGACCAAACGACGGAAGAGGAGGTTTATATTCTTCTCCTGCCGCTTGTGCTAAAAGAGGGTTGGTATGGTTTTTACAAAGAATACATTGTGCATTATTGGGTTTTTGAGGACCTTGAGCTGGCACACTATTAGTTACAGTACGCACACTAAATGTAACAACCATATCAAGCTTGCCGTCAT
The DNA here is from genome assembly GCA_028700795.1 of Tissierellia bacterium. Classification (GTDB taxonomy): domain Bacteria; phylum Bacillota; class Clostridia; order Tissierellales; family Sedimentibacteraceae; genus Sedimentibacter. The sequence goes on from JAQVRY010000138.1 coordinate 1,910, forward strand.
TATTTATATCCTCTAAAGTGCTATCAATAGCAGTTGCTCGGCTATATGGACTTACATGATTTGGACCGAAACGTAAAGTTCCAGGATCAACTAATATTAGGCTAATTTCTTGTTTTTAATTGTTGTATAAATTTTTCTATTTCTTTTATACTTTCTTTACTTAATGTACGATAATCTTGAATAAATTTTTCAGGATTTTTTATATTACTTCTGCCTAATAAATAGTCGGTTGAAATATTAAAATAATCTGCAAGTTTATTGATAATATCATAAGGCGGGAATCTTTCGCCTAATTCATAAAAAGAAACCATTTTAGGTGTTAATCCTAAATAGTTTGACAATTCATTTTGTGTTATACCTTTTTCTATCCGTAATTCTCTTATTATTTTTCCAATCATTGGTAGTACCTCTTTGATTCATTATACTTATTATTAAAAGCATTGACAATGTACTTAAAGTACAGTACAATTAGTACATAAGCAATACCTTTAAATTAACACTTGTATAATGGTATGAGGTGGATTATATGAAGATTATGAATAAAGAAAGCAAAAGAAATAAAGCACTTTGCTTTAGCGGACACAGAACAGAAAAGCTGCCTAAAAATAAGGACAAATTCACTGATTTATTAAGGGATTTGTCTATAGAAATTGATAAAGCAATATCGGAAGATTATGATACATTTATATTTGGTGCCTGTTATGGATTTGATTTAATATGCGCTGAGCAGGTTTTATTACGCAAACAAATAATACAATATACAAATCCTGTAAATATAAAATTAATAGCTGTTGTTCCATTTGAAGAACAAGCGGCTAAATGGAAAGAGCAGGACAGAGATAAGTATTTTAATATTTTGTCCAAATGTGATGATGTAATTATATTGAATAAACATTTTAAAACCGGTTGTTATCATGAAAGAAACAGGTATATGGTAGATAACAGCAGCAAATTAATTTGTTATTATGACGGGAGCGGTGGCGGAACAGGATATACCGTAGAATATGCTAAGAAACGGTCGATAGAAATAGTTAACTTATGTACTTCTGTTACATCTCATTTTAATTATGCTGATATTGACCGAATTTTCGATGAGCAGGCTGCCTATCGGATTAAAATTCATGCAATAATAAGGAACTGCCAGTATCTGGGCGTTAAAGGGTTAATAAGGGAATAATAGCAGATATATTTTTGAGGGGAAGTTTAGAAAAAAATATAAAAAAAGTTTGACAAAAACGTAATATTGTGTTACGCTATATACATAAGTTAGCACTCAATGGGCGAGAGTGCTAACAAAGAAAATAAATTATAAAAATAAAACGAGGAGATGATATTATGCCTAAATTAGTACCACATAACAGAAAAAACAGAAGTTTAGTAGACAGAGACTTTTATGGTTTAGATGGCTTTTACAACATGCTTGATGACTTTTATAATTGGCCAAGAAGCCTTACAAGAGACACATTTAAAATTGATGTACAGGAAAATGATAATGAATATGTAATTGAAGCAGAATTGCCCGGAGTAAACAAGGACGAAGTTAATATTGAAATGAATGAAGGCAGACTAAGTATTTCAATTCAAAGAGAAGAAATCAAAAATGAAGAAAATAAAAATTATGTTCATAAGGAAAGACGTTATAGTTCAATGAGCAGAAGCATTTACTTAGATGAAGCAAAATCAGAAGGAATTAAAGCCAGTCTTGAAAATGGCGTGCTAAATATAATTGTTCCAAAAGAAACAAAACCAAATAATTCAATAAAAATTGATATTGATTAATATTGAAAAAGAGTTGAATCAATTAATGAATCAACTCTTTTTTTTGTTGAGGTGC
>JAQVRY010000139.1 GCA_028700795.1 Tissierellia bacterium
CGTAAGCTTCCCAGGGAGTCATCCACTCCTCAGAATCAGGAAGCAGGCTTGAATAAGCAGGAAAGCCTGAGCTTAAGAACAAAATCAGTGCTGCTGCTCCTGCAACAGTTCTTTTTCTCCCGGCTAAAAGAATTAATGCAAGGATAAATATTATGGCTCCTGCTATATAACAAATTATTCCCGTGAATTTAAGAGATGACAAAACACCCGCCAAAAATCCAAAGGCCATTCCCTTGATAACACCGGCTGCTGTATTTCTTGACATTCGTCCCTTTGTAAATGAGCATATTAAACCGATTAAAAATCCGTTCTTTTTCTTAATCGCTCTTACACAGGCTGCAAGAGCTGTTATTCCGATAATGCCGTTTTCAAGTGATGCATTGCCGGTCAAAAAATTATATGCAATAAGGGCTATGCCTGTTCCTGCCAAGAAAAGAGCAATCTTTCCCTTTGTCTTTCGCTCTGTTTTTTCACTTTGTTCATTTTTGCTTTTAACCTTGGAGCCTGAAAAAAACAGTGTATTCATAAACCATGCGTATATTCCTTTTCCTACAATTCCTCCTGCAGCTCCAAGAAGACCTGCATACATTCCCCCTTGAGCAAAAGTGAAGAAGCTCCCTAGAGTAACCAAAAAAGAAGAGGGCATGAGAATTTTCAGGTAGGATAATGCTGCCTGAAGTACAGAAATAAATAAAGTTGTTAATATAATTTTTGGCTTTTTAAGTATAGTGCCTATTCCTGAAATTGCTGCTTTAAAGCTTGCTGCAGTAAAGCCGACCGGCCCCATGGCCGGGTCGGGAATATTGATTTTCTTTTTAATCGCTACAGTCATTTTTTACCAGCTCCTTCCGCCGCCGCCTCCTGAACCTCCTCCTGAGCTTCCCCCGCCAATACTTGAGTTGCTCCTTTGTTTTGAGGCTAAATCCGATGAAAAAATTTTCAAATCATTATCTAAACCTGTTGCAAAATTAATTACGCTGAACCTGCTCTGTATTGTTGGCGAATGATACCAGTCTGGCGGTTCTTTCATTATGCCGTCAAAATTTTTCGCCCATTTGTCCGTTACACCAAGAACCATTGCAAAGGGTAATACATTGTAAAAATAGTTGGGATTTTCATCCGCTAAAAGCTTAATTCTGTCTAATTCCGCAGCTTTGATGAAATCCTTAAATCCCGTCAGTTTTTCTTCGTACCACATGCCTGCTTCAGTCCGTCGGCTACACAGGTTTGACATAACACCAAGGATTGCTGCCCCGGCTAATGAAAGCAAACCCGTTAATACATTACCGGATAAGCTTAAGGCATATATAAAAGCACCACAAATTACTCCGCAAAACACAAGAACAATAAATAATTGTTTGAACTTTTCCCCCTTTTTCATTCCCTTCCAATTCTTTAAAACATACATTAAGAAATATAAAGCTGCCATGATTGACACAGACATTAATATGCTCTTCAACAACAGCTCTGCTTCACCAACATTACCCGATTCCTTCATAACCCAATAGGAAAAGGGCAGTGTACTGATTGCTCCTGTCAGCAGAAGCAAGACCCGGCACCATAAATTTGTTCTTAAAAAGATACGAGTTTCTTCCTTATCCTCAAAGCTTTGTTTTACTTGCTTTTTTACTTTCTCCCCCACAGCATAAAATCTGTTTTCCAATTGGTCAGTCCTGACATTTACTCCGTCCCCCATGTAAAATAATCCCTCAAACATTTCCTTTTCATAATCCTGACTGTCCTGGGAAATATCTCTAAGTTTTGTGAGTGTAAAACTTTTTTTAGAAGTAAACCTCTTTTTAACTATTTCTTCGGTGATTGAAAGATATCCTTTATCCGCCCAATAAATTATAAGGGATGTTATATCGAATGAATCTACCCTTCCATCGATTAAAAACCCTGCATCTGCACTGGTCACTCCTTGAGGCGGATAAAACTCAACTGTTGGAAATATCTTCTTTTTTCGCCCCATAAATAACCACAATACTGTGCCTGCAGCAGTACAGGCTATTGACACCAGCCATCCGTAAGGCACTGCATTGGTTTTTATCCTTTCAGCACTGGAAAAATAACCTTCCGGAAGAGGCATGGCGATGGTAAGAGAATCATTAGGCATAAGTGAAACCATCATGGAGCCTCTTATGGTATTTCCCTCAATGCTCCAGTCAACACCGTCATGCTTTGTGCTTCCCCTTTGCCCATGGGTGAAATACAGCCTATCAGGTGAAAAAGCTTTAGGCATATTGATTTTGAAAGTAACATTTTCTATTGTGCAGTCCCAGTCATTCCCTATTAAATTCCAGTAGAGCTCGTCTCTGTCATCTAAATAGTCATCTCCTATGGTGTATACATATCCGATTGTATATTTTTCAGAAAGAGAAGCATAACTGTCAGGGTCCCCTATTTTTATTTCAATATTGTTTGAAATTTTCTCGGTAGAAAACCTATGGTCAAAAACATCTATGTCCGAAATTAATGCAGGCTTTCCCCTGTTTGTTTTCAATGGCAGACTTCTTATTATTCCGTGCCTTTGCTCCGAAAAGTTGATATGGATGGTTTCAATAATTGCATAGCTGTTATCCTCATATACCGTCATATCAATATTGTAAGAAGTAATATTGAATGCTTCAGCTCCAAAAGCTCTTTCCGTCACAATTGTTAAAATAAGGATGCAAGCAAAAATACACAGCATCAGATTTTTTTTCATTGCCTCTTCCTCTAATTAAAGCGAATTTCTACATTTTGACGCTCATATTCATCTGCCATAAAATACGGATACCTATTGAATCCGAAAATTTTAGCAAACAAGTTTGAAGGAAATATTTCCACCTTGTTGTTCATAACCTTAACAACGCCGTTATAATATTTGCGCGACTGAGATATATCATCCTCTAATACAACAAGCTGATCTTGCAGCTCCAAATAATTTTGGTTTGCTTTCAGTTCAGGATAGCCTTCAGATATTGCAAACAGTGATTTTAAGGCTCCGGAAAGCATGTTCTCATTTTGCCCTCTCTCTTCCACAGACCTTGCATTAATCGCCATACTCCTTGCCTGCACAATTTTCTCTAAGGTTTCCTTCTCATGTATTGAATACTGTTTAACTATCTCCACTAAATTTGGAATCATTTCATATCGTTTCTTCAAATAAATATCCATGGTTGAAAATGCCTCTTCTATTTGATTTCGCAGCTTTACAAAACCGTTATATGACACCACCGCCCATGCTGCCAATAATATTACAATGATAATTATCGCAATAAAGATTCCCATTTTTCTTCTCCTTTCGAATAATAGTTTTAAATTCCTGAAGTAACACTAAGCCATAACCGTATATATAAAACATAAATTATTACTGCAATCAAGTAATAAAACAACAATGCTTTTGCAAAATTACTCTTGTTAGGTTTTTGCTTATTAAAAAATCCCCATTTTACCAATAATATTATGTTGACAATCGGAATACCTGTCAAAAAAATCATGAGTATATACTGGCCTAAACCTATAATATCCGGAGCTCCCCCTGCATAAGATTCAGATGACTGACGGGGTGCGCCTTCACTTCGGTATGGCTCGGACGGCTGTCGGGGGGTGCTATCTCTCCTGTAAGGTTTAGACGGCTGACGGGGGGTGCTATCTCTCCTGTAAGGTTCAGACGGCTGTCGAGGTGCAGTTTGTCTCATAACAGGAGGCACAGGTCCTCGCTGCCGCTGG
>JAQVRY010000034.1:0-9759 GCA_028700795.1 Tissierellia bacterium
AGGCAAGCAACAAGAGGGACTTAGAAGAAGGTATGGTATTCAGTATTGAGCCTGGTATTTATCTGGCAGGAAATTTCGGAATACGTATTGAGAATATTGTCGCTGTAACTAAAGATGGAAATGAAGTATTAAATAAAGCCTCGAAAGAAATAAAAGTAATCTTGTAAATTTTTCATAAAGTAATTATAATACTAATTAAGGTCCCCCATTATATAAGATTTATGGGTAATCATTATTCAATCGAAGGAGAGCAAATGGATTATAAAGAAATTGCTTTAGAATTACACAGAAATAATATTGTGGTAGATACTCATTTAGACCTTGCAGGGGAAATTTACAACAGATACATAGCCGGGGAAAAGGAAGTAATTAAAAATTATTATCTTAAAAACTTTAAACAAGGTGGATTTAGGTTAATTGTATCATCTTTATACATTAATGATTTATATTTGCCTGAAATGGCTTTAAGGGTCGCTTTAGGACAAATAAGAGCATTAATTGAGGATGTGGAATTTTGCCAAGGCGAAGTAATATTGGTTAAAACTAAGGAAGACTTAAATACAGCAATAAATGAAAACAAAGTTGGAATAATTATCTCCTTTGAGGGATTAGAGCCAATCGGAAGCGATATTGGTCTTTTAAGGATTTTTTATGATCTTGGCGTAAGAGCGGCAGGACTAGTGTGGAGCAGGAGAAATTATGTTGCTGACGGCTGCAGTTTTATCCCTGTTGAAGAAGGTCAAAGAGGAGGACTTACAAGGTTTGGAGTCAATGTTGTGAAAAATATGGAAGAAATGAATATGCTTATTGATGTCAGCCATCTAAATGATGAAGGATTTTGGGATGTTGTTAAGTTTACTGAAAAACCTTTTATAGCTTCTCATTCGAATTCAAGGACAATTCACGGAAGTATGAGAAATTTGGCTGACGAGCAAATAAGAGCTATAGCAGATAGAAAAGGTGTTATAGGAATAAATGCAATCAGAGATATTGCAGGAGTAAGAGATGGCGAGGCTCCTATAAGCAAATTGGCAGATCACATTGAATATATAATAAATTTGGTAGGAGCAGACCATGTAGGTTACGGCTTTGACCTATGTAACGGATATTATGAAAGTGAATTGAAATTTAAATATATACCTTACAACAGCGATAGCTTAAGCTCTCATGTAGAGGCAGTTTTGCTTACAGAAGAGCTTTTAAGAAGAGGAATTTCTCAGGAAGAATGCAAACTCATAATAGGCGGCAATTTCTTCCGAATTTTCAACGACATTTTAATATAGGCAGGAAGAATAGATGAAAAACTTTTTAAATGATTTGGTTAAGCCTTTAACAGATTTGACTGATTCAAATATGTGGCGGAAATTAAGGTACTTTTTTAAAGAATGGGTTTTTCCTGTTGCAATAGCCTTAATTATTGTTTTATTCCTTAATAAATTTGTATTTATACTCGTAACAGTGCCAACGGGCTCAATGGAAGATACCATCATACCCGGAGACAGACTATATGTAAACGAACTGTTTGATGTGGATAATTCAAAAAGAGGAGATATATTAGTATTCAAGTCAGATGAATTAGACAACAAAAGATTGGTAAAAAGACTGATAGGATTACCGGGAGAAACTGTTGAAATAAAAAGAGACGGAAGTATTTATGTAGACGGTGAAAAGCTCAAGGAGCCATATGCTGCAAGCTCCCAGGGAGAAGATAAAGTATTTGTTATACCTGAGAGTTTCTACTTCTTTTTAGGAGACAACAGACCTATATCCTATGATGCAAGGTATTGGAACGAACCTTATATAAGTGAAGATAAAGTAATTGGTAAGGTTGAATTCAGGTTTTTCCCGCTAAACAGGATAGGAGAAGTGAAATAGGAGGAAATATGAGCAAGGTTTTAGAAGGTTTAAAACCGGAAAAGGTGTTTTATTATTTTGAGGAAATATCTAAAATACCCCGTTGTTCCGGAAAAGAAAAGCAAATTTCAGATTATCTGTACAATTTTGCGAAATCAAGAGACTTAGAAGTAATACAAGATGAGCACCTAAATATAATCATTAAAAAGCCTGCTTCAAAGGGATATGAAAATGCACCTACGGTAATGCTGCAGGGACACATGGACATGGTGTGCGAGAAAAACGAAGGTTTAGATCATGATTTTGACAAAGATCCAATAAAATTAAGAATTATGGACGGTTGTATTTATGCATCAGACACAACCTTAGGTGCTGATAACGGTATAGCAGTGGCTTATGCATTATCTGTGCTTGATTCAGAGCTGCAGCATCCTGCCCTTGAGGTTTTAATAACAACAGATGAAGAAAAGGGAATGACAGGAGCTAATAATATTGATGGGAGCTTGTTTAAAAGTAAATATTTATTGAACTTGGACAGTGAAGAAGAAGGAGTGTTCACTTCAGGATGTGCAGGGGGAAGTGAGATTAATTTTAAAATACCCGTAAAACGTCAGAATTCAAAGGACAATGCATTTAAAATAAGCGTCAAAGGATTGTCCGGAGGTCATTCAGGTACAGATATACACAAAGAAAAAGGGAATGCTAATAAAATTTTAGGAAGAATTCTTTATGATTTAATAGATGATGTTGAATTAGCAAGTATTGAGGGAGGCTCAAAAACAAATGCCATACCGAGAGAATCAAATGCCATAATCACTATTAACAATTTCGATAAAGTAAATGAAAAAATTGATAAATGGAATGAAATACTTAAAAATGAATATGCATTTACAGACCCATCAATAACAGTAACATTAACAGATTTAAATAAAGAAGTATTTCCTTTGGGAAAAGAAATATATAGAAAAACAGCTGCTTTAATAAATTTAATTCCTGTTGGTGTACTATCAAGAAGCACGGCTATTGAGCTGGTTATAAGCTCCAATAACTTAGGGGTTATTACTACTGATGAAAAGTATATAACATTATTCAATCATCCAAGGAGCAGTGTTGTAACATTACTTACAAAAAATTTCATTCCGGCCATGAAACAGTTAGCTTATCAAATAGGTGTAGAGTATGAAATTGGAAGTTATTATCCCGGCTGGGAATATGCAAAGGAATCTAAAATCAGAGATATTTGCATTGAAGTTTACAGGGATATGTTTAATAAGGAGCCTGTTGTCGGTGCAATACATGCAGGATTGGAATGCGGACTTCTAATGGATAAAATTCCGGGACTTGATGCAATATCTATGGGACCGGATGCATATGACGCTCATTCTCCAAATGAGCATGTAAGTATAAAATCGGTAGGAAATATTTATAATTTATTATGTGAAATACTAAAGAAAATAAAATAGTTTTAACAAGTGGATATGTTATCGTTGTTTTTACAATGGTGACATATTCTTTTAAATGACCGTAATTTAAAAGCTTTAAGAAAGGGTTTATTAGTTGTAGAGATAGCTAAATTGTAAGCATATCAATAATTTTAATGCCATTTTTTACTATAATTATTCAGGCGAAGTATAAAAATAAAAATCTATTGAAATAATTAAACTGAAGTGATATAATATTATTGTTCCAAACAGAATTAAGATGACTTTGAGGATGTTGCACAATTTCACTTTTAACATCCTCACCATATTGAAATATCGGAGGTAATAATGGATTCAAAATTAGCTTTATACATTGTTAAGAGGCTGACTTTGGCAGTGGTTACTATATTTTTAATTATCACCATTACTTTTTTCGTAATGCACCAAGTTCCCGGTGGTCCCTTCTTGAGTGAAAAAGCACCAAGCCCGGCTGTTACAGCAGCTTTGGAAGCAAAATACGGTTTGGACAAACCTAAGTCAGAACAGTATACAACTTATCTGAAGGGTATTTTAAAAGGTGACTTTGGTCCTTCTATTAAACAAAGAGGAAGAGATGTTACCACAGTTATCATGAAAGGTTTTGAAGTAAGCATGAGATTAGGTGGAACTGCTGCGGTGATAGCATTGACTTTAGGTTTAATATTAGGCTCTTTAGCAGCGATTTTCCATAATAGTATAATAGATAAAATAATTATGGTTGTAACAACCGGATTGGTTGCCATGCCGTCATTTATTGTAGCAACACTGCTTTTGTTATTTTTTTGTGTCTGGTTGGGAATATTTCCTGCCAACGGCAATGAGCCGGGAGGACTTATACTGCCTATTATATCACTTAGTCTCTATCCTATGTCTTATACAACAAGACTTACAAGGTCCAGCATGCTTGATGTATTGAGTCAGGATTATATAAGAACAGCAAGAGCAAAGGGAGTGAAACCATCAAAGGTATTATTTAAACATGCTCTCCGAAATGCTGTAACACCGGTTGTAACATATGCAGGACCAATGATTGCATATATTGTGACGGGAAGTTTGGTTGTTGAAAAAATATTTGCAGTACCGGGGCTTGGAAAAGAATTTGTTTCAAGCATTATAAACCGTGATTACACTATGATTATGGGAACCACAATATTTTTAGGAACTCTTATAATTATAATGATGCTTGTTTCAGATATTTTGTATAAAGTATTTGACCCAAGAATAGAATTAGGATAGGAAGAGAGGATGTGACAGATGAATAATATTGATAAAATGCCTAAAAAGAATCCTCTTGGTTTTCAACTTAATTTGAAGGATTTTGAAAAAGCAACAGATGAAGAAAAAGCTCAGAAGGTAATAATGAGTGAAAGCATGACTTTCTTTAGGGATGGCATGAGACGGTTAAGAAAGAATAGAATTGCAATGACCTGCTTGACTGTATTAATTCTTATAGCATTAATAGTAACATTAGTGCCTATGGTATATCCATATACCTATGAGCAGCAATTGGGAGTAGAACAGGGAAAAAGAATTGATAAAACTTATAACAATTTAAAACCATTAGAATATGGAGAAACAGAGTTAGAGCGTATCGCAAACGGTGAAAATATATTTCCTCATATATTTGGAACTGATTCTGCAGGAAGAGATTATGGAATAAGAGTTATATACGGAGCAAGAATTTCCTTGCTGGTAGGTTTTTTTGCAGCAATAATTGTGTTGATTATAGGTGTGGTTTACGGCTCCATTTCAGGTTATTTTGGGGGGAAAACTGACCTATTTATGATGAGAATTGTTGATATAATTTATTCGTTGCCGGATATGCTTATAATAATTTTGTTATCAGTTGTTTTAAATGAAGTATTACAGCCTAAGATAGAAGGTACTGCACTTGCAAAAGTAGGTACTGATATGATAAGTATATTTATTGTATTTGGTTTGTTATATTGGGTAAGCATGGCAAGACTTGTACGTGGTCAGATTTTATCTATAAAACAAAATGAATATATTTTAGCGGCAAAATCGGTTGGCTCCAGTCCATGGAGAATTATAAAGAAACATTTGCTTCCAAACTCTATGAGTGTTATAATTATTTCTACTGCTTTGCAGATCCCGTCAGCTATATTTACAGAAAGTTATTTGAGCTTTCTTGGTTTGGGTGTTTCAATACCAATGCCCAGTTTAGGCTCTTTAGCATCGGATGCATTGTCGGGAATTTACAGTTATCCTTATAGACTGATTATACCTGCAATAGCTATTTGGTTGATAGTTTTGTCCTTTAACCTGTTGGGTGACGGGCTTAGAGATGCATTTGACCCAAAATTAAAGAAGTAGGAGGAATGAAATGAGTTTATTATCAGTAAAAGATTTGTACACTTCATTTTTCACTTCTTCCGGCGAGGTGAAGGCAGTTAACGGAATATCATTTAACTTAGAAGAAGGTAAGGTTTTGGGTATTGTTGGTGAGTCAGGCTCAGGAAAGAGTGTTACAGCATATTCCATACTTCAAATTCTAACAAATCCCGGAAGAATTGTAAGTGGCAGCATAAAATTAAAAGGGCAGGAATTGGTTGGCTGCAGCAAAGAATATATGCAGAAAATCAGAGGAAATCAAATAAGTATTATTTTCCAAGACCCTATGACAAGTTTAAACCCTGTATTTACAATTGGAAATCAATTAATGGAAGCAATTTTGCTTCATACAAAAAGAAATAAAAAACAAGCTAAAGATAGAGCTATTGAAATGCTCAAATTGGTGGGTGTGAATGAACCGGAAAAAAGAATAGAACAGTATCCACATGAGTTTTCAGGAGGTATGAGGCAAAGAGTTATGATTGCAATGGCTCTTGCATGTGAACCTGATATTTTGATAGCGGATGAACCTACAACAGCTTTAGATGTTACAATTCAAGCTCAAATACTAGACTTGATGAAGGAATTGCAAAAGAAATTAAGTATGGCAATCATCCTGATTACTCATGACTTAGGAGTAGTGGCAGAAATGTGTGATGATATAATTGTTATGTATGCAGGACAAATATCAGAAAGAGGAACGTCTGATGATATTTTCTATAATCCTAAGCATGAATATACAAAAGGACTGCTGAAATCCATACCTACAGTCCAAGATGAAAAACTACGTCTTAAGCCAATTGGAGGTAATCCGGTTGATTTATTAAACATGCCGGATGGGTGTCCTTTTGCATCAAGATGTGAAAATGCAATGAAAGTTTGTTTAACTGTAAATCCTGTTGAACTTAAAATAAATGATAAACACGCAACCAGATGTTGGATGTATGCAAGAGAAGAAATTGAAAATGGAACTCTTACAAAAAAACAAGTAGAGGAGATGTATCATGGAAAATAATAATCTTCTTGAAATAAAGAATTTAAAACAATATTTTGATATTTCTATGGGTTTGTTAAAGAGTAAGCCTTTAAAAGCAGTTGATGATATATCATTTAGTATAAAAAAAGGTGAAACATTAGGCTTGGTTGGTGAATCCGGCTGTGGCAAAACAACAGTCGGAAGGTCAATATTACAGCTATACAAACCAACAGGCGGAGAAGTAATATTTAAAGGTAAAAAGATTGAAAGCAAAGAGTCTATAAAACATTTAAGACAAAATGCACAAATGGTATTTCAAGATCCATATTCTTCTTTAAACCCTAGAATGACAGTAGGGGATATTGTAGGAGAGCCCTTGGATGTTATGAATATGTATAAGAATAGAAAAGAAAGAAATAACAGAGTAAATGAGTTAATGGAAATTGTCGGGCTGTCAAGCGAACATGCAACTCGTTATGCTCATGAATTCTCAGGAGGGCAGCGTCAGCGTATCGGCATTGCAAGAGCATTGGCTGTAGAGCCTGAATTTATAGTATGCGATGAGCCGGTATCTGCACTTGATGTTTCCATACAAGCACAAATAATTAATAAATTTGAAGATTTACAAGCTCAATTAGGTCTGACTTATTTATTTATTGCTCATGACTTATTGGTAGTTAAACATATATCTAATAGAATTGCAGTTATGTATTTAGGAAGAATGATGGAATTAGCATCAGCTGAAGAATTGTATAATCACCCGCTACATCCATATACAATTTCTTTGTTATCAGCAGTGCCTATTCCTGACCCCAATTATGCGAGAAACCATAAGAGGATTTTGCTTGAAGGTGATGTACCAAGCCCTCTTAATATGCCTTCTGGATGTCCTTTTAGAACAAGATGTCAAAGGGCAACAAAAGAATGTTCAGAAATCAGACCTGAACTGCGAGAAGTGGCACCGGAACACATGGTTGCATGCATTCATGTTTAAAGGTATGGGGACACACGAATGTTGTCCCCGATTCGAGTGATATTAATTTAATAATTAATATATATATATTTAAAGGAGGAAAGTAATGAAGAAAATTTTATCTTTAGTATTAGTATTGGTCATGGTGTTTTCATTAGCAGCATGCGGAAATAATCAACCACCGGCAGAACCGGAAACACCAGAAACACCAGAGACTCCGGAAACTCCGGAAACTCCGGAAGAACCGGGTATTGCAGATAGTATAACTTTGCATGTAGGTGCATATCCTGATACTATCGACCCGGCACTTAACAGTGCGGTTGATGGTGCTACTTATATAATCCATGCATTTGCAGGATTAGTAGGCTATCAACAAAAAGAAGACGGCGGTCTTGAACTTTATGCTGATTTAGCCAAAGAATTACCTGTAGGTAAAGAGAGAGACGACGGAATGGTTGAGTATGTATATGAGTTAAAAGACGGCTTAAAATGGAGCGACGGCTCTGATTTAACAGCCCAAGATTTCGTTTATGCTTGGAACAGAGCAGCTAACCCTCTAACGGCAGCAGACTATGGATATATGTTTGAAGTTGTTGATGGTTATGCAGCTATGACTGAAATGGATGAAGAGGAAAATTTAGTAAATCCGGATGCAAAGCTTAATGTTACAGCTTCTGATGACGGAAAAACACTGACAGTTGTTCTTCCTGTAGACGTGCCGTATTTCAACGAATTAGTTGCATTCCCCACATATATGCCTGTAAAGGAAGAAGTTGCAGAAGGAAATGATGCATGGGCTACTGCAGCAGATACTTACATTGGAAACGGACCATACAAGGTTGTTGAATTTTCACAAAGCCAATTGATAATGCAGAAAAATGAATATTATCATGATGCAGATTCAATATTAACAAACGAATTAGTATTTGCATTCAATGATGATGACACTTCAACGCTTGCAAACTTCCAGAACGGCTCATACTTGTTTATTGACCAGGTTCCAAATGATGAAATTAAAGCATTGCAGGAAGACTATCCTGACGAATTCTTTATAGAAGGACAACTTGGAACGTATTATGTATCATATAACGTAAATGATGAAGCATTCTCAGCATTTGGCGAAGCTGACAAAGCAAAGATAAGAAAAGCTCTTGGTCTTATGATTGACAGAACTTATATAGTTGAAGAAATCGGTCAGGCTGGTCAAGTAGAAGCAAATTCTTTTGTTCCGATTGGATTAACTGAGCCGGATGGAAAAACAGAATTTGTAACCAACAACGGTCCTAATGGTGATGGAGCAGGATACTACAGCGTTAACCCTGATGATTATGAAAAGAACACTGAAGAAGCAATAGCTTTATTAAGAGAAGCAGCTGATTCATCAGGACTGTTCTCTGTAGATGAAAATGGTATGGTATCAAGTGAATTCCCGACACTTGCATATTTGACAAATGAAGGAACAGGTCATGAAGCAATTGCCATAAATTTACAAGCTACCTATGCACAGTATGGAATTAATATGACTATAGAAAAACAAGAATGGTCAACATTCCTTAACACTCGTAAAAATGGAGACTATTCAGTTGCAAGAAACGGCTGGTTAGGAGACTACAACGATCCTATATCATTCCTTGACATGTGGATTACAACAAGCGGTAACAACGATTCACAGTTTGGTAAAGGTGAACATGCTAATTATGCAGGATACACATACAAGGGTGAAAGCGGAAAAACCTGGGCAGAATCATATGATAAGATAATCAGTGAAGTTAAAGCTTCTAAAGATCCGGAAGAAAGATTTGCTTTAATGCATGAAGCAGAAAATATATTAATGGAAACCGGAGCTATTTGCCCGATTTACTATTATACAGATATTTTCATGAGCAGTACTGAACTTGAAGGTGCTTTTGCAAGCCCATTAGGATACAAATACTTCATGTATTCAACTGTAGCAGAATAGTATAAAATATAGATTAGATTAACCAAGGCCGGGAGAAATCCCGGCTTTTGTAATTGATATGAATAACCCGCGGAGCGTCATTCTGAACGCAGTGAAGAATCTCAAAGCTATGAATAACCCGCGGAGCGTCATTCTGAACGCAGTGAAGAATCTCAAAACCTGAGATCCTTCGCTATTGCTCAGG
>JAQVRY010000034.1:9859-11384 GCA_028700795.1 Tissierellia bacterium
TATGAATAACCCGCGGAGCGTCATTCTGAACGCAGTGAAGAATCTCAAAGCTATGAATAACCCGCGGAGCGTCATTCTGAACGCAGTGAAGAATCTCAAAACCTGAGATCCTTCGCTATTGCTCAGGATGACAAAGCGTGTTTTCTATAGTATAATGGTATAAGTAAAATACAGGAGACTATTATGGATTACAAGATGGTAGTATTGGATTTAGACGGTACACTATTAAATGATGAAAAAACAATAAGTGAAAAAAATGCACATATACTTAATGAACTTCATAAACAAGGTATACATATTGTTATAGCAACCGGCAGAAATTATTACATGGCTAAAATTTTAGTGGAGAGGATTAAATTTACTGAGCCGGTAATTTTAGCAAATAATGGTGCGGTTGTTAGGTATTATGTAAATGATGAGTTCATTGAAAGCAATTATTTGGATTTTTCAATTTTTGAAAAAATATATGAATTGGGCTTAAAGTATAATTTAAATCCGATAATTCATGTTGATGAATATTATCAAGGCTATGACATTATTTATGAATGCGAGGATTACGAAGAAGTATATTTAGGTTATATTAAGAAGGATTATAAAAGAACAAGACATAAAAAGTTTAATGAAGAAGAAATAAAAAATATTTTGTCGGTTTGCTACTTTAATGAATATCAAAAATTATTTAATTTTAAAAATGAAATTCAAAAAATACCGGGTGAATTTAATATAATACTTAATCAGAACCTAAAGAGCTGGTCTTTATTAGAACTCCTTAATATAAATGGCTGCAAATGGTGTGCCTTAAAAAAATATATTGATAGATTGGGAATAGATGCAAATCAAGTGATTTCCATAGGAGACGACAGTAATGACATTGAGCTTATTAAAAACTCAGGACTTGGAATAGCTATGAAAAATGCAACAGATAGATTAAAGGATGCTGCGGATTCTATTTCGCGATTTAGCAACAATGAATCCGGAGTATATTATGAATTATCAGAAATATTCAAAATTAAATAAAAATATTAAAGCTTTGTACATATTTTCATAACTCCTAAAATATAATGTATTAATATTATGCAATATTGAGGAGGAACTATGAGAATAATTACTGCGATAGCTTCAATTCTTATAATAATAGGAGCTTTAAACTGGGGGTTGTACGGAATATCCAAAATTGATATAGTGGAAAGTCTTTTTGGAGGCTGGAAAAGTAAATTTGGCAGAATTGTTTATATCTTAATTGGTGTAGCCGGATTATATTCATTGTTATATGTAATTTTTGCTTGAAAGTAGACAAAAACAAAACATGCTCATGTGGCATGTTTTTGTTTTTGGGACATCTCGCAGTCTCATTTGGGGTTGTCATTCTGAACGCAGTGAAGAATCTCATCTTTTCTGCAAGATCCTTCGCTGTCGCTCAGGATAAGCGACTGTCACCAAATCATAGATTTGGGACATCTGCAAGATCCTTCGCTGTCGCTCAGGATAAGCGACTGTCACCAAATCATAGATTTGGGACATCTGC
>JAQVRY010000034.1:11484-14828 GCA_028700795.1 Tissierellia bacterium
CAAGATCCTTCGCTGTCGCTCAGGATAAGCGACTGTCACCAAATCATAGATTTGGGACATCTGCAAGATCCTTCGCTGTCGCTCAGGATAAGCGACTGTCACCAAATCATAGATTTGGGACATCTGCAAGATCCTTCGCTGTCGCTCAGGATAAGCGACTGTCACCAAATCATAGATTTGGGACATCTGCTTACTTGAATGGTGACATTTTTGACATCCTGCTCATCATGTTGCTATGCTGCCAATTGTTTGTAACTAATTCAGCAGAACCTATAGCAATGTGTGCCAAACCGAATCCAATCAACCCATTTCTGTACGATTCCGGCAGGTTTGAGTTTTTCAATGCAACTCCTGTTGCCGTAACAACTGTACCTAATAGAGTCGGAACGATACCTTCTTTTATATGCATATGAAGCCTCCTTTATTTAAATTTGTATTAATATTATTTACAGTTAATCTTAAAATAATTTTATTAATTAATGGTAATTTAATTGATTTACTCTATTAACTTAATTATAATGATAAAAAAAGAAAAATTATTATTAAAAGGAAAATTATGAAATTATATAATAAGTATTCTGATTATTTAAAATTAAAGTATGGCGAAAAAGTATATAAACTTCCTGTTAATCTTCCATGCACCTGTCCAAACAGAGACGGAACTTTAGGTTACGGAGGCTGTACATTTTGTGCCGATGTGGGAACCGGTTTTGAAATGCTTGATAACTCCTTAAGCGTAAAAGAACAGTTAAATAGAAATATGGAGTATATTGCAAAAAAATATAAAGCCAATAAATTTATAGCTTATTTTCAAAATTATACAAATACATATATGGACACAGACAGATTTAAGGATTACATAAGTGATGCAATAATGGACAATATTGTGGAAATAGCAATATCCACCAGACCTGACTGCATATCTGATGAAAAACTTGAGTTTCTTAACGAAATAAAAACACAAAATGTAAACATAACAATTGAATTAGGACTTCAAACAGTCAATTATCATACTTTGCATACTATTAACAGAGGTCATACTTTAGCAGAATTTATTGATTCCGTATTAAGGATTAAAAGGTATAATTTTGAAATTTGTGCACATATTATATTAAACTTACCGGGAGATACCATTTCAGATACGGTTGAAACAGCAAAAATATTATCTGCTTTAAAAATTGACCAAGTTAAAATTCATTCTCTTTACATAATGGAAAATACCGAAATGGGAAGAGCTTATAAAAACAATGAAATAGAACTTATATCAAAAGATGAATATGTGGAAAGAGTTGTGGTTTTTCTTGAGTATTTAGATAAGAATATTGTGGTGCAAAGATTAGTAGGAAGAGCACCTAAGGAAAATTCTCTATTTGTAAACTGGGGCATGAGCTGGTGGAAAATAAAGGATGAAATCTTATATAAAATGGAGTTTGAAAACAGGTATCAAGGCAGTAAAAATAAATTTGATTAATTGTAAATTATAAAAATAAATGGTGTAAACAATTATAACATGTGGTACAATATAAGTGTAATTTACTTTTATAAAATTATGAATAGGAGTGTGATTATTATGGTTCAATTAGTTTGTGGTCATAGCGGCACAGGTAAGACAAGAAGGATGATTACAATGGCAAATAGCGCTATAGACAAAATTCACGGCAGCATGGTTTTTTTAGAAGCAAACAGCAGACACATATTCGATTTAGATTACAGGATAAGGTATATTAACACAAAAGAGTTCGGACTGACCAATGATGAAGAGTTTCAAGGATTTGTATGTGGAGTAATTGCCACGGATTATGATATAGAACAAGTTTACATAGACGGGTTATACAAAATAGCAAAATCAGGTAAGGAAAGATTAGAAACATTAATAGAAAGACTTGATTATTTATCAAAAACATTTGATGTTAATTTTATTATAAGTGTAAACCATGATATTGAAGATATTCCAGAAGGATTGAGAGATAGAGTTATTGATTAATACATGCCGCCGGTTTCTGACCGGCGGTATTATATGTATTGGGACACCCTCTTTTCCCAAATTTATGTTCTTGCTAAAAAAACTTTTTTCTGTTAGAATAAGCGTTGTATCAAAATAGGAAAGAGTGATTACATGAATTATTTTAAATCGAAAAAAACCATATTCGATGATTTTTTCGAACATAGGGATATGCTGATAATTCAGCATATGAATGGAGACATTAATAAAAAGGAATACTTGGAACTAAATTATAAGTATATGCTTCAAGAAAATATTAAACCATTTCAGCGTATTGACAGCTTTGAAAAAGGAATGTACAACTATCAATATTTCAATATGATGGCTAAATATCATCGCATGATAGCACAGGAAATTAAAGATAAGGGAAAGCATATAAGCTATTACAGCAAATATATAGAAGAGGCTGATTTTTATTACAATGAAAAGGATAAAACAAGCTTCCGCCTGTTAAGGTTTCTTCAATTTGAAAATGTGGAAGCATATTTTATTAAAATGGAATCATCATTATTAGAAGGCAAACTTTACGAAATAGTTTTAAAGGACTTTGAATATGCGGTTCTCCATTCTAAAAGCTTGTGGCTTTTGAATGTGTTGAAAAAAGAAAAGGTATTTGCAGAAAAAAGGAAGAAATCAATAATAGATTATTACGTAAATCAACGATACTGAGGTGTGGGGACACACCTTCTACTATTGGGATAGTCTTTGCTGGCAGAAGGAATGTCCCTGTACTGCCGCATCTCCACGGCTTTTTCCTAATAAGCATTTGCAATTATTTTAATAACATCGTCTAAAGGTGTTCCTACTTCTATATCAAAGGTTCCACTCTGAAGTCTTGTATCAAGGTCAAGTTCAACACAACGGGTAAGGAAATCATCTTTACTTTCTATTAAACTGTTGGTTAACAGAATTTCAGCTATTTGTGAAGGGTATGAACCTTGAGGTATGCTGATGGCAGCAATTAACCCTGCAGGTATTTCATCCTCAGGATCAGGCTCTTCTTCTACAAGCCCCGGAACTTCCGCAATAGGTTCATTTACTGCAGGCTCAGTTACTATAGGAAGGTCTTTTATTTCTTTTTCAATTCCTCTGCTGAACAACAAATCAAATCTCCAGACCAGTATAACTGTCATAACTACAACTACGGATATAATCAGTCCATAGTCAGTAATGTTATATATAAAGTCTCTTATGGCATTAATTATTTTTTTCATTTGTCACCTCTTGGCTTATTGCTCCTATTAGTTTAACACAAAAATGGCATGTATACAATATCCACATTTAATAAAAAATTGTAAAATTTGCAAATAGCATATACATTCATAAAAAATTTAGGTATAAT
>JAQVRY010000140.1 GCA_028700795.1 Tissierellia bacterium
TATTATAGCGAAAGTATTGTGGGATATCTAAAAGAAAACATGGAATATGAATGCATCGTGCTTGAAGTTAATAAGGATATGAATTGCAATGAATGTGTGAAGGTTAAGTTATTAATACAATGTGAAGTACCACATTTTGAGAATATTAGTTAATGAAAGACTTAGAAATAATTTCTAAGTTTTTTTAAGGCTGCTTTTACTTTATAAATCATAATATTATGCTTTTGATAAATGATGCTTTCATGGAGGAGAAAATGAAGTGTGATAAATGTAAGAAAAACGAAGCTAAAATAAAGTTGGATAATACTGAAAATCTGTGTTTGGATTGTTATAACAAGGTTGTTTCCGAGTTGATTGGAATAAAAGATATTGAAGATTATAGCAAGGATATATATATTTATGATAATAACGGTAAGTTACGTCAATTTTCTATTTATCATATGTTTTTTGGTGATAAGGTTTCATGGTTTGCGAAAGAAGTCAATGGGTCATATGAATTTTCTATAATGGAAGATGCGTACAGTGACCAGACTAAGGCGATAAATAAACTTTGCCTTAAAACAATAAAGGGAGTAACAAATAAGACTTTAAGGGAAAGTAATGAAGGTTATTATATTGACAATGCCCTGCACAGAGGAAATAAACAGTATTCATTGAATGATTACGGGGTTATTCAAATTAGTGATGATGAAAACGGCAGAGCCTGCTTTATTATTGACGGGGTGGAAGTTAGTCAGGAGGAGTTTGCATCATTATTAACACAATTTGCCGGGTTTAATTTGGAATATAAAATAAAAGACATCACAGAAGACATCGATGTATTTGAAGATAAATATAATTATTTAACTGATGAAGAAAAAACAAATTATTGGAATAAATTTGAGCGTATACTTAATCGATTTGTTGATAATGATTTTATAAGCTATAAATTAATAAAATTCTTTGATGAAGAATTTTGGGAATATACAGAATTATTAAAGGAATTAATTCAGTATGGTAATATAGAATTTGCCATTGATTTAGGGCAAAAAATAAAAGCTAAATTATTATCTATAGATACTGATGATGATAGTTTTCCGGAATATGAAATTGATGTAATTAATGATATTTTAAAATTATGATAACGCTCATCTTGATGAGCATGAAATATATTTTGATATGAATATCTATAATAGAATATTTGATGACCAGACACAGATTAGGATAAAATTTGAATCAATGGCAATCGATATTTTGTTTGAATTGATTGAACAAAAAAAATACGATCTAATGTGGTCATTTATGTTAGAGTATGAAAACAGCAGGAATCCTTTTATTGAAAGAAAACTTCATATTAATTTTATTTCTTCCTTATGTAAAGAAACAATTAAGCCTGATCATAAGATAAAAATAATATCAAAGGATATAGTGAAGTATTCAAACACTAAGGATAAGGATGCATTACATCTTGCATCAGCTGTACATGGCAATTGCGAATATTTTATTACTTGTGATGATAAATTTATAAAGACTATAGAAACAAATAGAGATAGATTGAATGAAATAATTAAGAATATTAAACTGTATAATCCTATAGATTTTCTGAGAAAGGAGATGAATATTGATGTTATCGAATGAAAGAAGCAAATATACAGACCGAGAAATAATTGAAAAAGGTTCCAGGGTATTAATAAAAGAATTAGGATATTCCGGCTTTTTAAGATTTATACGCCAATCTGGGGATATAAGTAAGGATGATTATTTAATAATTAAGGATAAAATTTTTGAGGGTATGTCTTTAGATGAGATATATGATAATGCAGAGAAACATTGGGAGAATAGAAATAATGGTTAGTGTTGATAAAAATCGAGTTTTTGTAGTCTTGCTTTTATAGTATTGAGGCAATTTAAAGCGATTTTTAATTAAATTATTTGCAATAATTTAAATAGTATGCTAACATAAAATCGAACGAATAATCTTCAGTTCGATTTTTGTAGTGGAGGTAAATATATGTATTATGATGGTGAAACAAAATATGTAGAATATAAGAGAGAGTATACTAAAACTATTTTGAAAACGGTGTCAGCCATGGCAAATTATCATGACGGATATATTGTAATTGGTATAGATGATGATTTAAATGTAATCGGCGTTGAAGAACCTAAGTCTTTTAAATTAAATCTTGAGAATGAAATAAACGACAATATTCTGCCAAGACCATATTATGAGATTTATGAAGAAAACAGAGACGGTAAAATCTTAATTATTGTAAAGATATTTGTAGGTGAGAATACTCCATATTTATACAATAACAAGGCATATAAAAGAATGGACACCTCAACTGTTCCCGCAAATAAGATTGAATATGAAAACCTTATTCTTAAGGGGAGAAACATTGGTTATGATGCTTTAAATTATGAAGGGAAAAATATTTATTTTAATTATCTTAATGATAAATTAAGAGACAGGTTAGGAATTAATGCTTTAAATGATGATATATTAAAAACACTCGGACTAATGAATGGGGACAAATATACAATTGCAGCAGCATTATTATCAGATAAAAATCCTATAGACCATGCAGGTATATCCCTTGTAAGGTTCGCCGATAAGGGCTTAAACATAAGGGACAAGAAAATATTAAGAAATATATCAATATTAAAACAATTTGATAATGCCGTTGAATTTTATCATAAGCATATAAATACCGGAGAATTAATTAATGGTGTTTATAGAGAAACAATAGAAGAAATTCCTTTGGTAGCATATAGGGAAGCAATTGCCAATGCTATAGTTCACCGTGAATATATGTTAGAAAGTGATATAAGGGTAGAGATATTTGATGATAGGGCAGAGATTATATCACCCGGGGGCTTGCCAATAGGTATAACAGAGGCAGAATATCTTGATGGAAGAGTTTCAATTCCGCGAAATAAAATAATAGCAGATATATTTTTGAGGTTGGGTATTATTGAACGACTTGCCACCGGTATAAGGAGAATTAGGGAATACTATAAAAACAGTGGCGTAAATCCTGAGTTCTTGATTGCTCAAAACTCAATAAAGGTAGTATTGCCCAAGATAAATCACAAAACTGAATCCTCAGAACAATTTAATATATTTGAGAACCAACTGAACGAAAATGAACTTAAAATAATGAAATACGTAAAATCAACCGGTCGAATAATAAGGAAGGAAGCAGAAGGAATTTTATCATTGAAAAAAACCCAAACCGTTCAAATTTTAGGAGGAATGGTAGATAAGGGAGTATTACTAAAGATTGGTGCAGGCAGGAATACGAACTATGTAGCGAACGTATAATTAACATATGTCCATCTCTTGGCTTGCCAAAGCAGCTGAACACGGAATTATTACAAGCTTGGATTGAAATAAGGCAAATAGTCTGCCATGAAAGATGAAAAGAACATGGCTTATGAAAAATAAAGGTGTTTCAACACAAAGTTTACCCCGTTCTTTGAGAGTTGGGGTTTTCTTTAATTAATGTTAGGTTAATTTCTTGTTTTTAATTGTTGTATAAGTTTTTCTATTTCATTTATATTTTCTTTACTTAATGTACGATAATCTTGAATAAATCTTTCAGGATTTTTTATATTACTTCTGCCTAATAAATAGTCGGTTGAAACATTAAAATAATCTGCAAGTTTATTGATAATA
>JAQVRY010000141.1 GCA_028700795.1 Tissierellia bacterium
AATTGTATTATAATACCGGGAATACCTGTTATTATTGCCCCCTTGATATAAATGAGGGGGTTCATTTTTATCCCGAATAATTGCACTAACACTGCAACTGTCAAACCGGCTGCTATCCTTCCAGCTATCATCGAAATAATTAATGAAGGGATAGTTGGCAAGTTAAATTTTCTTACAGCCAATGACGCTGTCAGTCCATAAACTCCTAATTCGAAGGCCATTATTAAAGCCATAGGAAACATTATAGGCATACCTGTTAACATTCCGCTTAAGACAGGTGTTACAAAACCTAAGAGCAATGCAAGCTTTGGTGACAATAAAAACCCCCCGATTAATACCGGTATATGCATTGGTAAAGCAATAGGACCAGTCAAACTAAACATATGAAAAAACATGGGTAGTACTATACCCGTTGCCAATAATAATCCACATAATATAATTTCTTTTGTTTTAGTCAATTTTTCCTCCGTTTTTTATATTGTATATACAATCATATAAAATTTTGTCATTATATGCAATACATTTTTATTGACAGAATAATCCAATGAATAATCCCAAATATATAAAAGTGTGAGGTATCCTATATTTATGTTCAGGATGACCTTTTACTCAAATATATAAAGCAGTTCCCCATAACCTTCTTCTTCCATTTTATCTAAAGGAATGAATATTAATGAAGCACTGTTGATACAGTATCTTAATCCGCCTGATTCTTTGGGACCATCATTAAAAACATGACCTAAATGCGAATCGCTGTTTGCTGTTCTTACTTCTGTTCTTATCATGCCGTAATTTAAATCACTTTTCTCTTCAACAACTTCTTCATCAATAGGCTTTGAGAAGCTTGGCCATCCACATCCTGATTCAAATTTATCCTTAGATGTAAACAAGGGCTCCCCGGAAATTATATCCACATATATACCATCTTCAAAATTATCGTAATATTCATTATCATAAGGTGGCTCTGTAGCACTGTTTTGAGTAACATTGTACTGCATTTCTGTTAGAGTTGACTCTAATTCCTTTTTTGATTTTACCTTATACTTGGTGTCATTTTGAGCTTCTTCCAATGCACAAAAATCTGATTCACCTATATGGCAGTAACCGCCGGGATTCTTTTCTAAATACTTTTGGTGATATTCTTCCGCAGCATAATAATTCTTCAGCTCCATAACTTCAACAGCCAAAGGCTCGTTATATTCCTTTTGCAACTCATCTAATGATGCATTAATTACAGCTTCATCCTTTTTGTTCACATAATACACACCTGTGCGGTATTGAGTTCCTATATCATAGCCTTGACTGTTTAAAGCTACTGGGTCAATTGCTTTGTAAAACAGCCCAAGCAAATTTTCTAAATCAATTTTCTCCGGGTTATATACCACTTTAACAGTCTCTGCATGACCGGTATTTCTTCTGCAGACATCTTCGTAAGAAGGATTTTCTGTATTTCCGTTTGCATATCCTACCTCGGTCTCCACTACTCCGTATATTAAGCCTAAATATTTTTCTGTTCCCCAGAAACATCCTCCTGCAAGGTAAATTAATTTATTTCCGTTTAATTCTTTATCCATAAGTTCATCATCCTTTCTTAAACTTTCATTATTTTCTTCTTCTGTAATATTGTAACTGTCCATATTATTATCACATGCGAATAAAAAAATTACCAATATTATTAAAATTAATTTCTTTTTCATAATGCATTACCTTTCCTACAGTATAGTCAACTATAGTTTATACTTCTCTATATTTACCCTTTCCATAATCATTATAACAGATATTTTTTCTTATTTATATTACAATTGTACACCTTTTATGTTAAACTTATATTGAAGAGACTTTATTTAGATACCTAATCTATAATAATCGAGGTGAAAAAATGATTAAGATTTTTCATACAGCAGATATACATATAGGAATGAAATTTAACAATTATCCGGAACCTATAAAAGGATACCTGCAGGAAGCAAGAATGGACGTGCTGGATAACATGATAAAGATTGCCAATGAAGAAAAATGCAGCCTGTTTGTCATTGCAGGTGATTTGTTTGACAAAATAACAGGAATAGATAAAAGAACTATAGGCCGTATAACAGCTGCACTAAATGGTTTTCAAGGTGAATGTGTATTGGTTATGCCCGGCAATCATGACTATGATAACGGTATGATTGAGCTATGGGATAACTTTAATAAAGTCGCCTCTGACAAGATTATTTTCATAAACGAGGAGCGCGCTTATTCTTTGGAAAATTACGGTCTTAATGCCGTTATCTATCCTGCTCCATGCCATTCAAAGCATTCAAGTACCAACAACCTTCAGTGGATAAAAGAAGAAAAAGCAGATGATAATTATATTAATATCGGAATTGCTCACGGCGCTCTTGAAGGTTTGTCTCCGGATTTGGATAACAGCTACTACAATATGTCAATAAAAGAGCTGCAAAATATTCCTATAGACTTGTGGCTTTTAGGTCACACACATATTACATATCCGGGTAAATCACCCATCACCAATGAAAAAATATTTAATCCCGGAACTCCCGAGCCTGACGGATTGGACTGCAAACACAAGGGACAAGCTTGGATTATTACTATTGACGACAGCAAGAAAACAAATGCTGAGCTCATACAAACAGGCACATACAAGTTCACAGACAAAACCTACACAATAGAAGACAGAGATGACTTAGACAGAATACTTGATGAGCTTAAAAATGATGAGCCGGAAAAAACCATTGCCCGCATAACCTTAATTGGCAGCGTTGACGAGGGTGTGTTTGAGTACAGGCAGGAAGTATACAGCTCAATTGAAAAGAGCATTATATATTTAATAGTCGAAGATTCAGATTTTAAAATGAAAATAACTACTGAAAAAATCCACAAGGAATTTTCGGACGGTTCATTCCCTCAGGAGCTTCTGTTGTCCCTTTCGGATGAAGAAGACACTCTGCAGCTTGCTTACGAGCTGATTATGGAGGTTAGAAACAATGATAATTAAAAAATATGTTAGCGGGAGATTTGCAGGCATTAAGGATGTAAGCTTGGAATTTAAAGACGGGCTCAATGTAATCCTTGGCTCAAACGAATCAGGGAAAAGTACATTGGTTGAAGGAATTCATTCAGTGTTATTCAAGCCAAGTAAAATTGGCAGGAAATCAGCAGAGGATAAAGAATTTCACTCTAAATTTATGCCATATCCCATAGGAGACAGCATAGACGGAGAAATAGATTTAGAGCATAACGGAGAAATTTATACATTAAGCAAGGAATGGGGAGCAGACGCTTCCTCTAAATTGACCATGCCCAATAAAATTGTAATAAAAAGTGACGGCAGTATCAACGATACCTTGAAGAATGTTTACATATACGGCGAAGGGACATACAGCAGCGTATTCTTTTTAAAGCAATACTATCTTAAGGAAGCAATCAACAGAATAGTGCAGAATAAAGAAGCAACCGGCGAGATAAGCTCCTTATTAAGAAGCACCATTATGGAGCTTGACGGAGTTCCTCTTGAAAGCTTGGGACAAAAAATCCAAGATGAAATCGACACCTTATTTAAGAGATGGGATGTGGAAAGAAACTACCCTGAAAA
>JAQVRY010000142.1 GCA_028700795.1 Tissierellia bacterium
CTTCATGAGATCCTTCGCTTCGCTCAGGATGTTGTGTGAACAATGTTTATTTTTGTAGGAAATAATCAACTATTCCATCAGCTATTTTTTCAACCATAACATTTTGGAAGCTTATGTTATGAATGTTCATTTCTTCTGTTGGATTTGACATAAATCCTATTTCAATCAATGCAGCAGGAGTGTTTGTTTCCCTTAAAACCTCAAAGTTTCGGTCTAATATTCCGTCCCTGTACACTCCGTTAATGGTAATTGCATTTAAATAAATAGCTTCGGCTAAATCATACCCATAGGATGGAGCCTTGTAATTTATTGTGTTGTAATAGGTTGATAAACCGAAATAATCGCTGTTGTTCAATGAATTGTGGTGTATTGAAAGCAATATGTCAGCTCCTAATTTATCGGCTAATCTGCCTCTTTCTTTGTTTGAAATATATGTATCGCTTGTTCTCGTCATATATACAGATGCTCCTGCTTTATTTAGCAGCTCCTTTAAATTCCAGGCAACATCCAAGTTTATATGTTTTTCAAATTTTCCTGAGTAACTAATTGCTCCCGGGTCATGCGCTCCGTGCCCCGGGTCTAAAAGTATTACTTTTCCTGCCAAGGGGAGAGCTTCCTTTAAATAATAATTGTTGCACCAGCCAACATATCCGTTTTGTGCCACAATTTTGTCCCAGCCGTTTTCAGTTGCTACTGTTTTTACCGTTTCTCCTTTTTTTAAAGTAAGAATTCTTTTGTATCCTGTTGAAGGGCCTGTCCTAATATTTAAGTCGTCGGTAGTTTTCTTATAAATTGCATACTCCTCTGTATAGCTGTTCATGTCATGGGTTGTAAGCCATGCTGCCACATATCCGAAGCTGTTGTCTTTAAGAACTATTTTATACCATCCATTTTCTTCTCCCGCTACTTCGAACGAATCACTTTTGTTGCCCTGGGCGACTACTTTACTGTTTAGTGAAGCTTTGTTTCTAATATTAATACTGTCATACAGAAAATAAATTTTCTCTGATTGTTTGTATTCAATATCAGTAAGCCAGCTTGCTATGTAGTATTCTTTTTTGTTGTATTCAATTATATGCCAGCTGTGATATGTGTCGATATAATTTACCTTTTCACCGGGCTTAAGCTGTCCCACTGAGTTTGAAGTTGTTGTTGGCGATGTTCTTATATTAATGTTGTAAGTTGTATTGTTTACAACATATCTTTCTGAAGGAACGGTTATAAAATATTTCTCAATCCATCCGGTTTTGCCTTCTAATGTTTCGACCTTACACCATTCATCATTTTGCTGTAAAAGTTTAACTTTAGAACTCATTTTCAAGGTGTCCTTTATTTCTGAGTCATGACCGGCATTATTATATAGTGCAATATTTGAAATGGTTGTATAGCCTGTTATGCCATATGCATATATATTTGTTAAAAGCAATATAATAATTATTAATAATATGGTTTTCTTCATTTATTACTCCTTTCTGTGAATATTGTATTTATATCCTGATTATTTAAATAAAGGCATAATTGTTAAGGAAATTTAATATTGGTTGTTTTAGGAAATTTAATTCAAATTACATTTAAATTATACCATCTTTCGACAGTTTTTCCATTACAGTTACATTACATGGTTAATAAGATTGGGAAATTATGCTTGATACTGTTACACAGGTAATATATAATGAGGTTAGTGAAGAGGAGAGATTTACATGAAAATTTACAACACTTTATCCAGGACAATTGAAGATTTCAGACCAATAGATTCAAATTTAGTAAAAATGTATACTTGCGGACCTACCGTATATAACTATGCCCATTTAGGAAATTTAAGAATGTATATTCATGAGGATATTCTTGAAAAAACTCTCAGATATATTGGATATAATGTTAAACGGGTAATGAATATTACAGATGTAGGTCACTTGGAATCAGATGCCGATGAAGGCGAAGATAAAATGCTTAAGGGAGCAAAAAGAGAAAACAAGACTGTTTGGGAAATTGCACAGTATTATACGGATGCCTTTTTTGACGATATAGATAAATTGAATATAAAAAGGCCTGATGTTGTAGCAAAAGCCACCGACTACATAGATGAATATATAGAGTTTATCAGCGTCTTGGAGGGCAAGGGCTACACATATACCGCAAACGGCAATGTGTATTTTGATATAACCAAGGTTAAGGATTATACAAAGCTTTCCGGAATGGATTTGGAAAGTTTAAGGTACGCCACAAGAGAAGGTGTTGAATTAGATGTTAACAAGAAAAACCCTCAAGACTTTGTTTTGTGGTTTACAAAATCTAAATTTGAAAACCAGACAATGAAATGGGATTCTCCATGGGGAGTTGGTTATCCGGGGTGGCATATAGAATGTTCCGTTATAAGTCTCAGTAATTTAGGGGAGGAAATGGATATTCACTGCGGCGGTGTAGACCATATTCCTGTGCATCACACCAATGAAATAGCTCAGACAGAAAGCTACACCGGTAAGGATTGGGTTAAATACTGGTGGCACGGTGAATTTCTTATTGACAATGAAGGAAAGATGAGTAAGTCAAGCGGAGAATTTCTGACTCTTGCACTGCTTATTAAGAAAGGTTACAATCCTTTGACCTACAGATATTTTGTATTAAATTCCCATTACAGAAAACAGCTTGCTTTTTCATTTGATTCGATTGCTTCTGCCGAAAATGCATATAATAAACTGAAAAGCAGAATTAACTCCATTAAAGATAATGCAGATGGAGTCATAGAAAATCCTGAAGCTTTTAATGAATTTAAAAATGACTTTGAAAATGGTTTAAGAGATGACTTAAATACTGCAAATGCAATAACCGTATTATATGAAGTGCTTAAGACAGAGAAATTAAACAATAATGAAAAGTTAAGCCTTATTGAAGATTTTGATAAGGTGTTGTCATTGGATTTGTTAAAAGAAGAAGAAAAAGATGAGGTTCATGATGAGCTGTCTGCATATATAGAGGATATGATTAAAAAAAGGCAGGAAGCAAAGAAGAATAAAGATTATCAGTTAGCTGACCAAATCAGGGCAGAACTCTTAGAAAAGGGTATTATGCTTGAAGATACAAGACAGGGTGTAAATTGGAAAAAAATAAATTAACTAAAGAATTTGAAATGTGTAATAAAATAAGCGATAAAATAAACAATACATATATGTATTCATCTGCTCAATTGGCATATGCAGGTGATGCTGTATATGAACTGCTGGTAAGAAGTTATGTTTTAAATAATCATGATTTAAGTGTCAATAAAATGCACAGACTTACTGTCAGGTTTGTTAAGGCTGATGCTCAAGCTTATATCATAGGTAAATTAAAGGATGAACTTACCGACGAAGAAAAAATGATTGTCAAGAGAGGAAGAAATGCCAAGGTTACTTCTTCCCCCAAAAATGTTGATTTTATGGATTACAGATATGCAACAGGATTTGAAGCTTTGTTTGGATATCTGTTTCTAAATAAGGATATTGACAGGCTTATGGATATCTTTGAAAAAGTTGTTGAGATAATAGTAGAAAAGGATGACAGTAATTGAGGATAATCGAAGGAAGAAATCCGGTAATTGA
>JAQVRY010000035.1 GCA_028700795.1 Tissierellia bacterium
CATTAAGGACACGAATTGTATTTCATGGTGCTCTCCTAAAATTTTAGTAAGACTTTGAACATCGTGATATTCAGGTTTTATTGTATAAATCATTTTGCTCATATATTACCTCCTTTACTATATTGTTATTGTTATGAATGAGCCGTTAATATCTATCCTTTGCATATATCTATAAGCTCGGATGGTTCAAATATTAAATAATCCGGTTTATGTTTTTTAAGACTCTCAACGGTATTATAACCCCATCCTACTGAAGCTATATCCATTTTTGCATTTCTTGCAGCAGTTATATCTCTTATTTCATCTCCCACATAAAGAAACTCATCTATGTTTATTTTTGCTTTTTTTACTATTTTCTTCATTTTTGATTCCTTGCCAAACATTCCAGCACTGACAATAATATCAAAAATATCAACATCATGTGCTTCTAAAAAAAGCTTAACATTAGTTTTAGAATTAGTGGTAATTATCGCCGTTTTTATACCCATTTTCTTAAGATTGCCTATGATGTGAAAAATATCAGGCTTGCAAAGACTTATATTCTTAATATCTTGAGTTAATAGGTTTTTCCCTTTCTTTAACAGAAAAGGCAGATACCTTTTTTTCAATTCAATATATGCTATAACTTCCTTAGCATGCATCTTTTTTAGACGACCTAATTCATCCATGGTAATATTTCTTAAATTGTATTTTTCCGCTAATTTTTGATATATAACGAAGTTTGCTTCTTCTGTATCAGCTAAAGTTCCGTCAAAATCAAAAATTACATATTTATATTTCACCGACATACATCCTTAATATAAAAAAATAATTTTATTTATTACTATATTATATTTTTATTAATCAGTCAATTTAAAGTTGAAAAAACTCCTTGTGGAGTTTTTTTTACAATGATTTAATTATTTTTCCACAGCCTTCTCTTATAAAGGTCATGTACTGCTCCTCTTTTATAAGGCTGGTTATTACATCATCAGGCACTGTTTCATTTAAATATTCCAATATTTTTTTCTTGGAGCTATCTATATCGACTACATCAAGTATTTTAGCGTCAACAGACTTTATATCTTCGATATATTTTTCGTAAAAACTGCCAATTGCTTTTTTGTTATAATAATTTAAAAGATTTTTAACTGCATAGTTCAATTCTTCACTGTTTAAATTCAGCTTATTATGAATTTTCAGCTTGCTCGCATTAAATTTGTAATACTCATCAAGCCACAGATGGCAATAATAACCTAAAACTATTGAGCTTTCTTTTAAACTCATGGTTTCAAAATCAAATTTTTCATAAAACTCTCTTACATCTAAATTCCCGTCTTCATCAACATTATGCAGCTCTTCTAGCTGGTCATCATTTAATGTACTTGGTGAAATTATTCCGATTATAAAATTTGGTATGTCTATTTCATCCTGACTTTCTATGAATATTTTCCCAAAGTGCATTATGGTACTAATAGGCGGCATGTGTAGTTTGTACTCCTTTTCCTAATTGGGGACATTCCTC
The DNA here is from genome assembly GCA_028700795.1 of Tissierellia bacterium. Classification (GTDB taxonomy): domain Bacteria; phylum Bacillota; class Clostridia; order Tissierellales; family Sedimentibacteraceae; genus Sedimentibacter. The sequence goes on from JAQVRY010000035.1 coordinate 1,505, forward strand.
GCTCACGCAAAGACTCATAAAACCGGGGACATTCCTCGTGCCCGCAGAGACTACCCCTATGCTAGAGGTGTGTCCCCATACCTCTGTCGGTGTGTCCCCATACCTCTTTCGGTGTGTCCCTCTACCAATTTATTATATCAAACATAGCCCAAGATGTACAGTATTAAGTTAATGAAACTTGCGGCGGGTCTGTGGTTTCACCTGTTTTAGGATTGACAAACGCAAGCCAGTATCCGCTCTCCCCTTTATTATCTTTATTTGCGTAAGACCAATTCTTGAATCCGGTAACACCTTTATAAGGTTGTTCTTCTTTTGTAAATTCTCCCGGTACTGCATATATAAACCTTTCAATCTCGTCTTTTTCCTTGTAGATACCAAAAATATAATGCCCGTATTTTTTCATGAGACTTGCGCAGGTAGTCACACGATTAGACATGGGATACGGATAATATGAGCTTATTATTTGATTATAATAGGGCAATATTCCATTTTTAATTCCCATTTCATCATAAGGTATATACCACCAATTAAAATTTTTTAAACTAACTGACAATGGTTCAACTTCTTTAAATTCTTTCAATGTTCTATATAGTTTCTCATCAAATCTATTTCTGAAGCTTTTATTTGCAATATCATCCTTTTTACTTAATTTTTCGGTAATCTCATCGGTTTCTTCATTATCTTCTTTTATTGTTTCTTTAACCCTTATTGTTTTTACCGGCTCTTGTACTGCTTTTTCTGCATTTACTGTTTCTTCCTTTATTTCATCGTCCGGTTTATTTTCTGATGCTTTTGTCATTCCCTTCTCTTTTATTGCCCTTACCTCTCGTAAACCTTTTGCCTCGATTATTTCTTTTGGCTCAATTACTTCCCTTGTACCTTTTATATTTATCTGCTCTTTTTCTTGAGTCTTAATATTTGACTCTTGGAATTTTTGTTTCTTATCTGCAAAAATATCCTTTTCCTGAACATTAACATCTTCTTCTAACTTTCTTACGATGTCTAAGCTTGATGTGCTGAATAAGCTTGAATACAAAATAATTTTTCCATCCTTTACCACCGCACATACGTTGTAATCCTCAATTGCATTGCTGTTTTCAAAGGTGAGCATCTTTTTAATTATTCCTTTTTTATTGTTAATATCTCCTAACTTGATTTTGTTTAGTTTATCCTTATATAAATAAACTTCACTTGTTGATTTTGCATCACCTAAATTTTCAGCAGCTACAATCATGTTTCCTCTGTTCCCTCTCATGTCCAGGCGTACATAGCCCTTAGACTTGTCTTTTTTATTTACCGGTTCAAAAAATTTCAGCACTCTATAATTTTTATTGTTCATAAAAACCTCCCTACAATTCCTGTTATTTATTTATATGCTGATTTTTTTGTATAATTACAGTTTTATGGCAAGCATTAATCACAACAACTTAGCAATATCATATAAATTACTTACTACAAGCCAATTTTGAGGAAAATATCTCATAATATTCCAATACCCCACGCCTTCAAATCCATATTCGCTGTATAGCCCCAATTTTGCCATGATACTTCTTGCATCTTCAAACCAAACCCTGTGCTGCCTTCCTTGTTCATCATAATATATAAAGAAGGGAGCTTGTGACACTTCATCATACTGAATGTATGCTCCAACCTCAGCTGCCAACTGAACTGCTTCCACATTAGAAACAGAATCTGCTCTTGATACACCTTGAACATATGGCAATATGAAATCATAACCATAGTTAGGAATACCCATGTAGATATCATCCCTTGGTATTTCAGTCACTGCATAATCCAATACTTCCCTTACTCTGTCAGCGGGAGCCACAGCCATGGGAGGCCCGTAAGTGTAACCCCATTCATAAGTCATGAGAAGCACCTTATCTGAAGCTTCGCCGATTCTCGGATAATTGTGAGCTTCATAAAGAAGCCCCGGCTGGTCTGCAGATGTTTTTGGAGCCAGTGCAGTAAATAATATAAACCCTTCAGGACTTATCCTGTCATGAACATTTTGTATAAAATTAATAAATGCTTCTTCATCTTCCGGCAATACGTATTCAAAATCTATGTCTAATCCGTAATAACCTTTTTCTCTTAATGTTTGCAGCACATTTTCAATTAGGTTATTTTGCGCAACCGGATCATTTAAAATAACATGAGCCAATTCATTGCTGAAAGTTCCTTCCTCAGTTAATGTAGAAATAAGCATCAGCGGTGCCACTCCGAAATCTCTTGCCATTTTGATTAATTCTTCATCTTCTATGTCAATTAATTCTCCTTCTTCAGTGATTCCGTAAGTAAATATTGTAAGGTAAGTTAGATAAGGCAGTGTTTTCATAAGTACTGTCCTGTCTATATGCGGATAAGTATATCCAAGTACATGTATAGGACCTCTGCTTTCTGCTGTGTTACTTATTGTAATTTGGTCACCGGGCACAATTTGATCAGCAAATTCGATAAATGGATTGAGCTGCAGCAAATTTACGGTGGTGGTATCGTATCTCCTGGCTATATCTGCCAACGTTTCTCCCGGCTGAACTACGTGAATTACTTCCGGAATAAGTATTACTAATGTCTGACCGGGTACAAGGACATTAGGGTTCTGAAGTTCATTATCTATAATTATTTTTTGCGGTGATATATTGTATTGACTTGCAATGGAATATATTGACTCTCCGGGCTGTACAACATGAATTATCATATTCATTCTCCTTTCTGTTCTCTAATTAGTATATGCATGAAAATTTCAATTGTTATGGAGAAATACGCTATTTGGCATACAATAAAACACATCATAAAAAATCTTATGATGTGCTCAGGTGGTTATGGTTCATTATTTAGTTAATTTATTATCTCTTTTACAATTTCTGCAGCCTTTTGCGGGTCTGCTTTTCCCTTTGTTTCTTTCATTATATATCCGATGATGGAGCTAAATGCCTTTTCCTTCCCCCCAAGATAGGATTCAACAGCTTCTTGATTTTCTGAAACGGCTCTCATGCAAATCTCTTTGAGAACATCATCATCTATTCCCTGCATATCATTCTCAGATATGAATTCTCTCACCGACTTACCCGAATCGAGCATTTTTTCAAGAGCAGTGCTTGCCATGCTGGAAGTAATTTTTTTACTTTCAATCAAGGATATCAATTCACTTAAATATTCGGGAGGAATGGATATGCCGCATTCTTCCTTTTCCCAATCTGTAGGCAACCTTCTGAATATTTGACCTAATATATAATTAGATGCTAATTTCTTATTTTTTATATCTTTGCTTGCTTCTTCGAAATATTCGGCAATTTTTTTGTATTTTATTAAAAGCTCCGCATCATCCTTTGGTATACCGTATACATTCATAAATACGTGCATTTTTTCGTCCGGCAGCTGAGGAAGCTCATCTTTTAACCTGTTTATTTCTTCTTCCGATACATTAATGTTAACTAAATCAGGGTCTCTGAAATACCTGTAGTCATCGGCATCTTCTTTCCCTCTCATACTTTCGGTAATATTTAGTTCAGAATCATATCTCCTTGTTTCCTGCTCTATTTTACCGCCGCTTTCTAAAATATCCACATGCCTTTCAAATTCATATTCCATTGCTTTGGCTATAAAATTAAGGGAATTCATATTTTTTATCTCCGTCCTAATACCAAGCTTTTCTTCTCCCTTTTTCCTTACCGATATATTAACATCACATCTCAGTGAGCCTTCCTGCATCTTAACATCCGATACGCCAATATATTTCATAATTAGCCTTAGTTTCTCCAAATACTCAAGAACTTCATCAATACTTCTGAAATCAGGCTCTGTCACAATTTCAATAAGAGGTACTCCTCCTCTGTTGTAATCAATATAAGTACCTCCTCTTTCATGAATTAGCTTTCCTGCATCTTCCTCTATATGTATTCTGTTAATATCAATACTTTTCCCTGATGAAAGTTTAATATAACCTTCATAACAAATAGGCTTATCAAGTTGAGATATTTGGTATGCTTTAGGCAAATCAGGATATACATAATTTTTACGGTCCATTTTTGAAATATTTCTTATTTTGCAGTTTACGGCTATGCCTGCCTTTACGGCATATTCCACAACCTTCTTATTAAGTTTAGGAAGAGTTCCCGGCATTCCCATGCATATGGGACAGCAGTGAGTGTTAGGCTCTCCTCCAAATGCTGTTGTGCATTGACAGAATATCTTTGTATTAGTAGATAGTTCTATATGTGTTTCCAGTCCTGCAACTAATTCATAACTCATATTTCCACCTCCGGATACGAGGACGTTTCGCCTATATTTTTCGTTTGCTTCTCGTATTGATACGCTGCATTAAGCACCTTATAATCTTCAAAGCTGTTGCCAATTAACTGCATACCTATGGGCATCTTATTTCTGTCGAAGCCACATGGAACTGAAATTGCAGGAAGACCGGCAATGTTTACGGGAACAGTACAAATATCCATCATATAAGTTGCTATTGGGTCGATTAAAGCTTCTCCTTTTTTAAATGCCGTAACGGGCACAGAAGGAGTAAGAATAACATCACAGCTTTCAAATATTTTTTTAAAGTCTTGTATAATTGAATATCTTAAGTTTTGTGCCTTCTTATAATATGCATCATAGTATCCGGAGCTAAGTACATATGTTCCAAGCAACATTCTTCTTTGAACTTCCTTACCGAAGCCTTCGCTCCTGTTTTTGCATATCATTTCTTCTATATCTTTGTAACTGTCTGTTTTATATCCGTATCTTATACCGTCAAACCTGCCTAAATTAGATGAAGCTTCTGCGCATGAAATTATAAAATAAACAGGAAGAACTGCATGCAGTTTGGGCATTTGAAAATGTATTATCTGGGCCCCTGCATCTTCGTATGCCTTTATTGCTTCATCTATGGAGCTTTTTATATCTTCACTGATTCCTTCGAAATATTGCTCCACTATTCCTATTTTTAGTCCCTTTATGCTTGAGTTTAGTTTATCAACGGTACTGATTTTGCTTCCTATTGATGTAGCATCCTTCGGGTCGAATAATGATAGGCAGTCATATACTATTGCAGCATCCTCAACAGAATTGGTTATGGGTCCCACCTGATCTAAGCTTGAAGCATATGCAACAACTCCGTACCGAGAAACAGTACCATATGTAGGTTTAAATCCTACCAATCCGCAAAAACTTGCAGGCTGCCTTATGGAGCCTCCAGTGTCGGAGCCCAAAGCAAATGCTGCCATATTTCCTTTAACTGAAGCTGCGGCTCCTCCAGAGCTTCCTCCTGCCACATAATCCGTGTTGTGAGGGTTCAATGTTGCCCCATAGATTGATGATTCACAAGATGAACCCATGGCAAACTCATCCATGTTTGTTTTTCCTAAAAGCACGGAGTTTTGGTCTTGTAGTATTTTCCAGACAGTGGCATCATAAATAGGATAATAGCCTTGAAGCATTTTAGAGCAGCATGTTGTTTCAATATTCTTTGTTGATATATTGTCTTTAAGAGACATTGGGATGCCTTCTAACGGCATTAATTTTTCCCCTGCTGCAATTTTTTCATCAACTTTTTTTGCAGTTTTAATTGCCTCTTCAACCGTTACATTAACATATGCATTTATAATATTGTTTTGTTTTTCAATGCTGTTTAGATACTTTTTTGTCAGTTCAACACAAGAAATTTCTTTTGTTTCCATAATATTTTTTAAATATTTAATTTTACTCAATTTTTCACCCCCTAATGCTTTTCCTGATTGCAAAATATCCGTTTTCTCCGCCTTCTCTGTTCTTTAAAATCTCATCCCTGTCATAAGAATCCAAAACGATATCTTCATTAAATGCATTTACAATATTGTTAATGTTGTCAAATTCAACATCTACAGTTTCAGCAACATTGTTAATTGAATCTGCATATTCGATTATTTTAGACATATCCTCAATCAGCTGTTCAATTTCATTTTCATCTACCGATAATTTAGCAAGCTTTGCTATTTTCAAAACTTCATCTTTTTTTATCATAATTTCACCTACCTCAATTTAATATGAACTTCTCTTAATTGCTGTTCATTAACTTTGCATGGTGCATTTGTCAGTAAATCCTGAGCATTGTTGTTCATGGGGAATGCTATAACTTCTCTAATGTTATCTTCACCTGTAAGAAGCATTATTATTCTATCAATTCCTGGAGCCATGCCTGCGTGAGGGGGTGCTCCATACTTAAATGCATTGAACAAGGAGGTAAATTTAGTCTGCAGCTCCTCTTTAGTATATCCTGCTATTTCAAATGCTTTAATCATTATATCCAAATCGTGGTTTCTTACAGCTCCCGACGATAGTTCAATCCCGTTACATACAATATCATACTGATAAGCAACAATGTCAAGTGGATCCTTTTCCATTAATGATTTTAATCCGCCCTGAGGCATGGAAAACGGGTTGTGTGTAAATGCTGTGCTACCTGTTTTTTCGTCTATTTCATACATTGGAAAATCAACAATAAAACACATTTCATACTTGCTTTCATCTATTAAATTAAGTTTCTTTGCCAGTTTCGTTCTTATTTGTCCTGCAAGTTTAGGTGCATATTCCCTTGTGTCTGCTATAAAAAACAATACGTCTCCCGGATTCAGCTGTGCTCTTTCAGCCAATTCCTTTCTGTCTTCCTGAGAAAGAAATTTATCAATGGGTCCTTGATATTTCATTTCATCATCAACCTTAATGTAGCCAAGCCCCTTCATGCCAATTTCCATTGCAAATTCAAGCATATCTTGGAAAAAACGCTTTGACTGAGATGAAATATCAGGCACATTAATTGCTCTTACTGTTTTCTTCCTAAAAGGTGCAAAACCAGTTTCTTCAAACATATCGCTTATATCAATTATTTTCAGCGGGTTTCTCAAATCCGGTTTATCTGAGCCGTATTTAAGCATTGCTTCTTCGTAAGGAATTCTTTTAAAAGGAGGTTTTGATACTTGCCTTTTAGAATACTTCGTAAATGTTTCATACATAACTTCTTCGGCAACCGAAAAAACATCTTCTTGGGTTGCAAATGACATTTCAAAATCAAGTTGATAAAACTCTCCCGGAGAGCGGTCAGCTCTTGCATCTTCGTCTCTGAAACAAGGTGCTATCTGAAAATACTTATCGAATCCCGAAACCATCAATAGCTGCTTAAACACCTGGGGAGCTTGCGGCAGAGCATAAAACGTTCCCGGATGCTTTCTGCTTGGTATAATATAATCTCTTGCCCCTTCCGGAGAAGAGGATGTTAAAATTGGTGTTTGTATTTCCAAAAACCCAAGTTCCGTCATTTTGTTTCTTATAAAAGATATAACCTGTGAGCGAAGAATTATATTTTTTTGAACCTCCACATTTCTTAAGTCCAAAAACCTGTATTTTAATCTTAAATCCTCTTTTGTTTCTTTTGATGATGTCACTTCAAATGGAAGTAATTCTCTGACCTTACCCAATACAGTTATGGTATCTGCTTCGATTTCAATATATCCCGTATCAAGCTTTTTATTTATTGTATCTTCATCTCTTTCGGTAACAACTCCGGTAACACGAATTGCACTTTCCTTTGGTATTCCTTCCAACATTGCTTCATCTTCAACAACTACTTGTACAATCCCATATTGGTCTCTTAAGTCTGCGAACTTAACGCCTCCATGGTCTCTTACATTTTCAAGCCATCCTGATACTCTGACTTGTTTTCCTATATCACTTTCTCTTAGTTCACCGCATGTGTGAGTACGGTACTCATTTGATTTTATCATAATTATTAACCTTCTTTCTATTTATAATAATATTTTATTTACAGTAACTCAAGCTGCATGCTTTGGGGTTCGGGTATCGCAGGGGAATTCTGTGCGTTAGGGCATACAAAAACTCCTCCATCCCTGGAAAGGGACGAAGGAGTTAACAATCGCGGTACCACCCTAATTAGCATATATTTACATATAGGCTCACTCAAAAGACACTGACATGTCTTTGCCGCTTTATCGCTCGGATGCGTTTGAGCCTACTCTTGCATATGCAATTTTGGTCAAAAGCTCAGGGATGTTCTTCCTTTAAAATCATTGTAATAGACTCTCACCAACGCTATCTCTCTGTGACTTAGACTTAAAATTACTCTTCCCATCATCGCTGAATATTTTCTTCTTGTTTTTTATAATTATATCCAAATTAAATTGTTTGTCAATATATTTTATAAAAATATTTCAATTAGCCTCTCCTTCTTGACAAATGGTGGTTTATTTATCGCTGCTGAAAATTAATTCTTTATCATCGGCTGTAACTTTAATTGTATCTGATTTCTGTATGGTTCCTTTAAGAAGCTCCTCAGATAATCTGTCTTCAATTTGTCTTCTGATTTCTCTTTGAAGAGGTCTTGCACCGAATACCGGGTCAAATCCTGCATCTGCAAGCATCTCCATTGCCCTTTCATCGACTTTGATATGAATATTCATTTCATCAAGACGTTTTGACAGATTGTTTATCATCAGTGATACAATTTGTCTTATATGCTCCTTGTTCAATGAATGGAACACGATTATCTCATCAATACGGTTTAAAAACTCCGGACGGAATGTTCTCTTTAATTCATTCAATACACTTTCCTTCATTTTTTCATATTCATCTTTTTCTTCATTTGATGCATTTGTTGCAAATCCAAGTGTTTTTTGTTTTTTAATGGTACTTGCTCCAACATTGGATGTCATAATAACCACTGTGTTTTTGAAGTCTACAGTCCTTCCTTTTGCATCTGTTAAACGACCATCGTCAAGTATTTGCAGCAAGATGTTAAATACGTCCGGATGTGCCTTTTCAATTTCATCAAACAATACTACTGAATATGGTTTTCTTCTTACTCTTTCGGTCAATTGACCTCCGTCATCAAATCCAACATATCCGGGAGGGGAGCCAATCATTTTAGACACCGAATGTTTTTCCATGTATTCAGACATATCAATTCTTATCATTGCATCCTCATCGCCAAACATAGCTTCTGCCAAAGCTTTTGAGAGCTCAGTTTTTCCCACTCCTGTAGGACCTAAGAATATAAATGAACCAATTGGCTTTTTAGGGTCTTTAAGACCTACTCTTGAGCGTCTAATTGCTTTTGACAATGCATCAACTGCCGGCTCCTGACCTATTACTCTTTTATGAAGAATTTCCTCCATATTCAGAAGTCTTTCTGATTCATCACCCTGAAGCTTTTTAACGGGAATACCTGTCCATTGGGATACTATATCGGCAATATCCTCGTAAACAATTTTTATATCTTTTGAATTTTTTGCAGCCCATAATTTCTTCTGCTTATCCAATTCACCGGATAATTTCTTTTCTTCATCCCTTAATGCAGCTGCCTTTTCGAAATCCTGATTGGTTATTGCAGTTCTTTTTTCAGTGTCGACTTCTTTTATTTTATCTTCCAATTCCTTTAATTCTTTAGGAGCAGTTGATGATTTCAATCTTACCCTTGAAGCTGCTTCATCTATTAAGTCTATTGCCTTGTCAGGCAGGAATCTGTCGGAAATATATCTGTGTGAAAGATTTGCCGCCGCATCTATTGCTTCATCAGTGATTGCCACCTTATGATGAGCTTCGTATTTATCTCTTAATCCCTTAAGAATTTTTACGGTGTCATCAACTGTTGGCTCCTCAACTGTTATAGGCTGGAACCTTCTTTCAAGAGCTGCATCCTTTTCAATGTGTTTTTTATATTCATCCAAAGTAGTTGCACCCACAACCTGCAGTTCGCCTCTTGCCATTACGGGTTTTAAAATATTTGATGCATCTATTGCCCCTTCAGCAGCTCCTGCACCAATTATTGTATGCATTTCATCTATAAATAATATAATGTTTCCTGCTGCTTTTATTTCATCAATGGCATTTTTAAGTCTTTCCTCAAACTCGCCTCTGTATTTTGCTCCTGCTACCATTCCTGCCATATCTAAAGTAATTACACGCTTATCCTTTAATGTTTCAGGAACGTTTCCTTTTATAATTTCTTGAGCCAATCCTTCTGCAATAGCCGTCTTACCCACACCCGGTTCACCAATAAGGCAAGGATTGTTTTTTGTTCTTCTTGATAAGATTTGAATTACTCTTTCAATTACATCCTCTCTTCCTATAACAGGGTCAAGTCTGCCTTCCTTTGCACGCTGATTTAAATCAGTGCCATATTTATCGATGGTCTTGGTGTTTGAGTTTTGCTGTTGCATACTACCGCCTATATTTTGATTGCCGGGCTCGGCGCCACCTCCGCCTTGCATAGCTGTCAATACTTCATTTTTTAAATCTATTAAATTTACAACTGATTTAATAATCTGTGCTCCTATGCCTTCTCCTTCCTCTATAAGTCCCAGTAAAATATGTTCTGAGCCAACATATGACATTTTAAGCTGTGCTGCATATTGACGGGCCAGTTCTAGTATATATTTACTCCTTGGACTTATGGTAATGTACTCAGGTATGGAATCACCCATGCCTGTTGAATTTTTAATTATCTCTCTGACTTTATCAACATCTAATTTATTTCTAAGCAATTTTCCTGCAATACTTTCCTCTTCAATCATTAGTCCCAATAAAATATGTTCCGTACCAAGGACATTTTGTTTAAAGTTCTTCACTTCCTCTTGAGCAAGGGATAGTGCATTTCTTGCAGAATTGTTAAATCCACCCATCATATTTTTCATCTCCTTTTTGTTTTATATACAATATACTTTAACGCAATAATTCACGTCTTATAATTTCTGCTCTTTTTTTATTTCTTTCCTTTGGTGAAAGTTCAGCTTCAATAGTTGAAATGTTATTTGGCTGAATCCAAATCATAAGCTGATATATATTCTTGCCTTTAACCATTGGAGTTATTCCCATTTCACTTCCAAGCTTTATAAGTGACAATAACTTCATTGCCTCATCCACCGTTATTTTTCTTGCATTTGTAAGCAATCCATATGCTCTGTAAAAATCATCTTCCAATTCATCATAATTGTTCTTAAACAGGTGCTCTCTTGTGTTTTTTTCCTTATCAATAATTTGCATTACAATTTGATTTATTTTATCTATTAATGTTTCTTCAGAAGCTCCTAATGTTCCCTGGTTTGAAATTTGATACAAATGTCCTATCGACTTTGTTCCTTCTCCATATACTCCTCTTACGGCAACGCCTAACTGAGAAACACCGTACAGAAGTTTATCAATTTGATTTGTTATGGATAGTGCAGGCAGATGCAGCATTACTGATGCTCTCATACCTGTTCCTATGTTGGTGGGGCAGGCTGTTATATATCCTAATTCCCTGTCAAATGCATAATCAACATTTTCTTCTATAACATCATCTACCTCATTGCATATTTTCCAGCATTCTTTTAAAGACAACCCATCTTCTATCGTTTGAATTCTTATATGGTCCTCCTCATTTATCATAACTGAAGTTTTTTGGTCGGGACTAAGGAGAAATGCACCTTCATCACTTTTATTTGCCAATGCAGGAGAGATAATGTGATTTTCAATCAATGAATTCTTCTTAACATCCGATAGCTCCTTCATGTAAGTTAACTTGTAATCTTTATCATGATTATTTACAGCATTGTTTATTTCTTGAATTATACAGTTTGATTCTGCCTCAGTCATATTTATAGGGAATTTGTGATTTTTTAAATTTCTTGCAAGTCTAATTCTGCTGGTTATTGCAATATCATTATTTTCCAAATTGCTCATCCCCCTTTTTATTTTCTAAATCATTAATTTTATCTCTCAGTTCTGCTGCAAGTTCATATTCCTCCCTCTCAACAGCACCTTTCAAATCGTTTTTTAACCTTTCAATATCCATTTGTATCTTGTAGTCTCCGCCTGCTCTTTTCGGAATTTTCCCTATGTGTCTGTCATATCCCTGTATACTTTTTATTACCGGTTTCAACCTGCCTTTGAAAGAATCAATGCAATGACTGCAACCAAATTTGCCTGTATTTCTGAAGTTTTCGTATGTCATGCCGCAATTTGTGCAGCTCTTTGCAGCAGGTAAGTATGTTTTATTATTAAAAGAATTGTTCAGCATTACAGAGAACAAATTCTCCATTGAAAAATTTGAGTTTAAAATTGCCTGATTCTTTTTTGCGCATTCTTCGCACAAATGACTTTCTGTCTTTTTCCCGTTAATTATATGAGTTAAATGTACATTGGCTTCATTTTTGCCACATTCGTTACAAAGCATTTATACCCCTCCTATCAATTAATAATCATTATCTTCTACGGATACCAATATCATTTCTTTCAAAAGATAAGCCCGCAGCTTATTTCTGTCCTCATAAGCAACAATATTTAAAACTCTGTCGCTTAAAACACTTTGCATGATTGCTTTTTCTCCTTCTGTAATTACATCTCTTTCACTTAGTGCATTGACTAAATCCATTGATTTATTTAATGTAATACTATCTCCAATATTTTCATTCAATATACGTTTCAGTTCATCCTCCGAAGAGTGAACCTTAAAAATTCTTATATACCCGCCTCCGCCTCTTCTGCTTTCTATTACATATCCTCTGTCATTAGTGAAACGAGTAGTCAGAACATAATTAATTTGAGATGGAGAACAATCAAATTGCTGAGCCAAAATATTTCTTTGAATTTCAATTACATCATTATTGTTTGCATCCATTAATTCTTTTATAAATCCTTCAATTATATCACTTAAATTTGGCAATTCATACCTCCTTACTTTGGGATATACCCCTTTGTCCTTAAACTATCTTTGTCTTTGACTATCTTTGACCTTAAGATTATTGTAACAGTTTTAAAAAAGAAATGCAAGGGGTTTTTTAAAAAAAATGTACTTATCTATAATTCAAAACATTTAACTTTAAACAGTGTCAA
>JAQVRY010000143.1 GCA_028700795.1 Tissierellia bacterium
AAAACTGAGGCAAATAAAAGCAGAAAATCTGAAATTAAAACATATATTAAGAAATTTGAAACAGCATTAAATGAAGGCAACTTCGAAAAAGCTCAAGAATACTTGAAAGTATGTGAAAAGAAATTATATCAGGCTGCTGCAAAAAACACAGTTCATAGAAACGCTGCAGCAAGAAAAGTTAGTAGACTAACAAAGAAACTTAATAAAGCAGCATAAATCAACCGGCATTACCGGTTTTTTTATTGCCTATTATCCCGTTTGTTATCAACTCAAGCCCTATCCTGCTGTCTATCTCTCCGTTTTTTATTTTACTGTCAATTTCCAAAAATCTCTTCATATAGTATTCAATGGTTGCCATATTAAGATTTTTGGATTGCTTAGCAAGCTTAGAAGCTACAAAATTCTTAATTTTCATTTTGTTCATTATTCCATTGTAATTATTCCCTTTATTTTGTAATATTACATATTGATAAAGCATTCTATACTGCCTAATAATCATATGAATAATAAATTGCTCGGGAGTATTGTTTAAAAGCATCTCATCCAATATTTCAAATGAGACTTTCTTATTGTTTTCACATATGCTGTCAACTAATCTGAATATATTGCTTTCAACGGATTTAATCATTAACAGCTCCAAATCAGAAGTTGTAATATTCTTTTTTTCTTTATTGTGAGACATTATCTTATTAATTTCATTATTTACATGATACAGGCTTACTGTGCTTTCATATTCCAGATAACCTGTGTTATTTGCCATATAATTGGCATCAGACATTGAAATATTAAAACTGTTCTTCTTGAATTCATCTGTGATATATTTTGTTAGCTCACCTTCATTCAGCCTGCTAAATTCAAATACAGCCTTCTTATCCTTCAGCTTCTTGACAATTTTCTTCCTTGAATCCGGTTTCCCATCTTTTATTACAAAAATCGTTATGCAAGTTTCATTTTCATCAATGAATTTTAACAGTTTTTCTTCCTCTTTTTTATCTAAGCTTCCCGTTGATGTAAAAAAAACAGCTTCCTTTATTACACATAGTTTTTTCTCTGACATAAAAGGAAATGTGTTGGCAAACTCTAAATAATCATTTAATTTTGCAGTTTTTTCAAATTCGGCATAATTCATGTCTTCGTAGCTTTTATCTATATATTTGCGTTTAATGTGTTTTATGGAATAATCTATGAAATATTCTTCATTTCCGTAAAACAGCACACAATTTGGAAGCTTGTTTTTATCTGCCATGTTTTTAATCAAATTAAAGCTCATAACTATCACCTTTCAACATCCATATTAATAAAAAGAAAAATATACTCAGCTTGTATGCTATTCCGATTAAATATAGTTCGTAATAATTATCGGATTTTTCATTTATATAAGTATTATAGTACAAATTGTCATCTTTTAAAACTATAATTAATTCTCCCTGCTCATATGTGGAAAAAATCTTGCTGCCTGTATTATCGTACCTTGAAATAACTTCTTGGTGTGGAATGCCGTAAGAATTCCTACCATAACTTAAAACGGCAATTTTAGGCCTTACAGCATCAACGAACTGTACAGTTGAAGATGTATTGCTGCCATGGTGAGGTACTAATACTATGTCATAAATATTTAAATAATTATATATGGAATATTCTGCCTCTTCCTCTATATCTCCCGGAAGCAAAATGTTTCTGTTTTTATATTTCATAGAAACTACCAAGGAAGAATTATTTGCATTGTTTATAACTAAATCTTTATAAGGCCACAGTATTTCCATACTTAAATTGTCATCATACTTCATTTGATAACCTGCATTTAATTTCTGTACTTGAAAATAACTTTCATTACTGTCTGACGAAAATATATTATTAACTTTTATATGGCTGTTTAAAATGTCATCTAAGCCGTTATAATGGTCATCATCCCAATGGCTAATAAATATTGCGTCGATTTGGTCAATTCCTCTTTTTGTTAAGTAAGGAACAGCAATATATTCTCCCATTTGCTTAGTAGAAGTGCTGCCGCAGTCATAAATAATATTTGCTCCCTTATACCTGATTGTGGTAAATAATCCTTGTCCCACATCTGCAATGCTTAAATAAAAGCTGTCATCCATCATTGGAAATGCAATATAGGTAATGGAATAAAGACTGATTATTGCTGAAATACCAATTTTTTTGCACTTGCATGTTTTATTATTATGTAAGTATATCATAAAGAATAATGCAATGTAGAAAAATATAATATGGCATAAAGACATAGCAGGCATAATCAAACCGTTAAAAGCAAATTTATCGGAAATATCGATGATATATCTAAGGCTATATAAAATATAATCATATATTTTAAAAGGCATAATTAATATAATATGAATAAATGAGTTGAATAACAATAGAATAAATCCATAAATTATAATAACTGTAAATATGGGCAAAAGCAGCAAATTATAAAGAACGCCCATAACCGGAACAAAATTAAAATAATATACAATTACAGGCAGAGTAAATATTTGTAGAAATAATAACATATATACAGTTTTTAAAACGGTGGGTTTTGACCTTATATATTTGTTGTAAATTATAAAGCTCAGAGCTGCTGAGAAAGATAACAAAAATCCTGCATCGAAAATCCAAAATGGATTATAGACAGTTAATATAAGAGCTGCAAGACCGATTGAATTCAGTGAATTGTATTTTCTGTACAGTACCTCTGAGCCGAACAACAGAGTAAACATAACAAGAGCCCTCATAATTGATAAGGGAAAACCAATTAAAAACCCGTAAAACCATATAATACACCAAGACAGTATCCAGCTGACTCTTCTGTTTAAAACAAACTTAAATATATTTAAAAGGAAAACATACATAAGAACAATATGTGTCCCTGAGACCGCAAAAATATGGGCAAGCCCCATTACCTTAATATTATTATAAAGCTCTTCCTCTAAATAATTTACATCGCCTAAGATTATTGATAATATTATATCTGCATTCTTTTTATTTAAATTACCGTAAAATGTTTTTTCTGCATAATTTCTGAATTTGCTTGAAATATTATTTAATAACGAATAGTTCTGCTTAATAATAACTGCATCGCCCTCAGCAAAAATTGATGCCATGATTTTTTTGCTTCGTAAATAGTTTTCATAATTAAAAAGCATTCTATTTTTTGTTAGTTGATTGCCGGCAACATTGCCTCTTACTTTAATTATGCTGTTTTCCTGAAAATTTTCATATTGATTGGTATAGAGAATTATATTCTCTTCATTGAAAAGAGAAATGTCGTTTATGCTGATAACTGAAGCATTGCAGCTCATGCTGTCGGACTTATTTTGCTTTTTTACCTTTGCTTCAATTACAATATTATCATTTATGTATTGAGAAAGAATTGAACTTGAATTATAATTACAGTTAAGGTAAGATAAAGCCACAAATGCAATAATTACAGCATTGTATACAAATTTTTTATTTATTATTGAATTATAAATAACTAAAGCAAAAACAGCTGTGAAATAATAGCTGAACACATTTAACTCATAAGAAATAATACCAACAGCGTATGCTG
>JAQVRY010000144.1 GCA_028700795.1 Tissierellia bacterium
AACAAGAAAATATGTATAATAAAATAGAACATATGTTCTAAAGATGACAGAATCACAAATATATTAAGGGGGTTATTCCAATAAAATTACAACCGGATAATTTTAATTTAGAATTGACTTCCATATGGTCTTTTCAGGATAGAGGGAATTGGGCTACTCATTCAGGTGCATACAGAGGCAATTGGTCACCATATGTGCCAAGAAATTTGATATTGAGATATAGCAAGACAGATGAGTGGGTTCTTGATCAATTTGTAGGCAGCGGGACAACACTTGTTGAGGCAAAACTGTTAGGTAGAAATGCTATTGGTATAGATATTAATTCAAATTCGGTTTCAATATCTAAAGCAAATTTGAATTTTGATTGGAATGCAAATAATAAAATTGTTGTTAAATATGGAGATGCAAGAAATTTGAGTTGTTTAAAAGATGAAAGTATTGATTTAATATGTACACATCCACCCTATGCAAATATTATAAAGTATAGTATAGACAATATAAATGATATTTCGTTATTGGATTCAAATGAATTCTTTGTTGAAATGCAAAAAGTTGCCCAAGAATCATATAGAGTTTTAAAGAAGAGTAAAGTGTGTGCAATTATGATGGGGGATACTCGAAAGAATGGTTACATTGTTCCGTTGGGATATAGAACTATGGAATGTTTTTTGAATGCTGGATTTAAGTCAAAAGAAATTATTATAAAAGAGCAACATAATTGCAAATCGTCAAAGTATTGGACTAAGAAATATTATTCATTCTTATTATTGGCACACGAATATATATTTATATTTGAAAAATAATTACCGTTTGTTATTTCAGTAAAATAGGTTATAATATTTATAATACATAGAAAGACAAGGTGTTAATATGAGTAGTTTTAATATATCACCATTTGTTAAATGGGCAGGCGGGAAAAGACAACTGCTTGAAGAAATAAATAAACGAATGCCTAAAAATTACAATAGATATTTTGAGCCTTTTGTAGGTGGCGGGGCAGTATTGTTTAATTTACAACCTAAGGACGCAATAATTAATGATATTAATTCGTCACTCATAAATGCTTATAGACAAGTTAAAAAGTCGCCTATAGAATTAATTAAAGCTATTGAAGAATTGGATAACAGTATACCTGAGGATGGAAAAGCTTACTATTATGAAATCAGACAGAAATATAATGATAAATTAATGCAAGAGGACTTTGATGTTGAATTGGCTGCAATGTTTATATTTATTAATAAGCATTGCTTTAATGGGCTTTATCGCGTAAATGGAAAAGGATTATTTAACGTTCCTTATAATAATAGTAGACAAGCATCTTATAATGCAGGAAACATTATGGAAATTTCAAAGTATTTAAAAACTATAACAATCTTAGATGGCGATTTTGAATATGCTTGTAAAGGTGCTGGAAAAGGGGATTTTATATTTTTTGACAGCCCTTATGCACCTTTAAATACTACAACATTTGAATCCTATACTAAAGAAGGATTCGATAAGGACAGTCATATTAGATTAGCTGAATTATTGAAAAGATTGACTATAAAAGGATGTCATTGCATGCTTACAAATCATAATACTGAATTCATTAATAAGCTATATAACAATCTATTTGATGATAATTCAAAATATAAAATATATATTGATGTAGTTAGTGTAAAAAGAATGATTAATTCTGACGCTAATAATAGAAAAGGCGAAGAAGTTATCATATATAATTATAAGGTGTAATATGGAGAAAATAATTAATTCTAAACTTTTGCCATTTTATGAAAGCTTATCAGCAAGGCTGTTTTTAGGGGATAGTTTTGAGTTGTTAAAGAATATAAAAATGGAAAGTATTGATATGATATTTGCAGATCCTCCTTATTTTCTTAGCAATAACGGAATAACTTGCAAGGGAGGTAAAATGGTGTCTGTAAATAAAGCTGAATGGGATATGAGCAAAAATGTTGTAGATAAACATAATTTCAATAGGAAGTGGCTTAAACTTTGCAAAAAGGCTCTAAAACCAAATGGAACCATATGGGTATCTGGTACACTACATAATATTTACTCAATAGGAATGGCATTGGAGCAAGAAGGATATAAGATAATTAATAATATTACATGGATGAAATCAAATCCTCCTCCTAATTTGGCCTGCAAGTGTTTTACGCACTCAACTGAAACAATTCTTTGGGCTAGAAAGAATGATGAAAAATATTTATTTAATTATTCTGATATGAAAGAAATCAATGGCGGTAAACAAATGAAGGATGTGTGGACTGGAAGCCTTACAAAACCATCTGAAAAGAAGGAAGGCAAACATCCAACTCAAAAGCCTGAATATCTACTTGAGAAGATTATACTAGCATCAACAAAAGAAAATGATGTAATATTGGATCCGTTTTGTGGCTCTGGAACAACTGGTGTTGTTGCAAAGAGGCTTCAAAGAAAATTTATTGGATTCGATAATGTAGAAGAATATTTAGAAATTACAAAACGTAGATTGGAGAAGATTCATGACAAATAGAAATTTTGATGAATGGTTAGCTAAGTTTAGGTTGAGTATATCAGGATACGACTACTATATCAATTTTAATAAAGTTGTAAATAATGTTGAAAAATTGAAAATTGAACTAAATATATTGAATTCATTAATTGGTTCTAAGGATATTGATAGAGATTTTGAAAATATTATCAAAAAATATCCAGAAACATTAAAATGCATCCCACTGTTACTTGCAGTAAGGCAAAGTGAAATATATGCTCAAGATGAAGAAGGAAGCTTTATTTATAATTTCAAAAATATGAATTATAGTATTGAGCAATATAAGGTATTCATGAGAAAGACAGGGTTATTTGATCTAATTCAAGATCATATTGTAAATAACCTAATAGATTATGCATTAGGTGTTGAAACAGGTCTGGATTCGAATGGCAGGAAAAACCGTGGTGGGCATCAGATGGAAGATTTAGTAGAAGATTTCATAAAAAAATCCAAGGTTAAGGAATACTATAAAGAAATGTATCTGTCAGCAATAGAAGATAAATGGAATATAGATTTATCAGCGTTATCTAATAACGGAAAAGCTAAGAAGAGGTTTGACTTTGTAGTTAAAACAAATAATATGATTTATGTGATAGAAACAAACTTTTATGGTGGTTTAGGCGGTGGCTCAAAGCTAAATGAAACGGCTAGAAGTTATAAAATGCTTTCACAAGAAGCAGACACTGTTGATGACCTTACATTTGTTTGGTTTACGGATGGTACTGCCTGGAGAAGTGCTAGAGGCAACTTAAGAGAAACTTTTGAGGCTATGGAGCATATTTATAGCATTGATGATTTGGAAAATGGTGTTATGAATAAAATTTTCATATAATAACTATTATTAAATAAACAATAAAAGTATAAGCTATGTCAAGTTTATGAGGACATAGCTTATTAATTTATAGTAGCTAATTAATATATCCATTGAATATAGGTGATATTTTTGATAAAATATATGTAATAATAAAAACCTGTTGATATTGTGTATTAATAAAAGCTCGAAAGGAAC
>JAQVRY010000145.1 GCA_028700795.1 Tissierellia bacterium
CCCTATGTAAGAAACAGAATTCTAAGTATTGTACGTTGTCCCAAAGGTGTATCTCAGGCGTGTTTTTATAAAAAACATCCCGGTCCGGGCAGCAAAGGAATTATTACGATGCATATTCCCACCGACAATAATGAAACAGTGGAATATTTTTATATTGAGAATGCAACAGGACTCATATCAGAGGCTCAGATGGGCACATTGGAATTTCATACTTGGGGAAGCAGTGTTGAACAGCTTGAAAAGCCGGATATAATGGTATTTGATTTAGACCCGGACGAAGGAATGAAGATAGATAGGGTTCGCCAAGGAGTTGAGGATATTAAAAGTATACTTGATGAACTTAATTTAAACTCTTATCTTAAGTTAAGCGGTGGTAAAGGGTACCATGTTGTAGTTCCGTTAAAACCTACTGCTTATTGGGATAAGTTTCATGATTTTGCGAAGCAAACTGCAGAGGTAATGGAGAATAAGTGGCCGGATAGATATACAAGCAATGTAAGAAAAGCTAAGCGAAAAGGCAAAATATTCATAGACTGGATTCGAAATGCAAGAGGAGCTACAAGTATTGCCCCTTATTCATTAAGGGCACGAAAAGGAGCTAAAGTTTCTATGCCTATATTCTGGGATGAACTTTATACAGTTGCACCGGATGGCATCAATTTGGAAGATGCTCTTATAAGGATTGAGGGAAAGGACCCTTGGGAAGATTTTTTCCAAAATACACAGATGCTGAGATAATAGAACCTACAGGCTAACTGTAGGTTCCAGTACAGTTAATGTATTATTGTAAGTATTTAGATTTGTAACTGCGCCTATAGGTATAGCCATTTTATAAAACCCATGTCCTGAAGCTAAATTGGTCATAAGAGGTTTGCCTAAAGGAACAATTACTTCATTTATTATATCCTCATAGGTTTTACCGTAATTTGCATAACATCCTGCACATTCGCCCATAATAACTCCCGCACAATCTTTGAATTTACCTGCATGAATTAAATGAGCAATCATTCTGTATACACGGCTTGCTGCTTCATGAGTTTCTTCGATAAATAAAATTCTGTTTGTAGTATCCACTTCAAATGGTGTTCCTAATGTATCAACAAAGGATGCAAGATTGCCTCCAACTATAGTTCCTGTTACATTGCCCTGAATTCTGCTTAACAGCGGCATCCCCGGCGGATTCTCCAAAGGCCTAGGTGCAGTTATTGTTGATGTGGCTGTAAAAAACTGATTAAAGCTATATGCAGGAGTTGTAGGTCTGAAATTTAATAACAGTAAACTGTGAAATGTGATTAAATCTGTAAATTGATAAAGAACATTTAATAAAATTGTTATATCACTATATCCGGTAATAATTTTTGGATTACTTCTTATTACATCATAATCAAGATAAGGAATTATATCTGAAACTCCCGTACCGCCTCTTGTAGGTATAATAGCTCTAACATCTGGAGTTTCAAACATATTCATTAAATCCGAGGCACGCTCCATTGGTGACGCAGCAACAATACCGGCATTGGAATACGCATGCTCGCCAACAACTACATTAAAACCCATGGACTCAAGGGTTTGTATTCCTAAATCAATTGTTCCGGCATCCTGAGGGCTGCCTAAAGTTACTATTCCTACGGTATCACCTGCTCGCAAGATAGGTGGTCTAATGGCCATTTTTTCCTCCTGATAATATCCATTATTTAATTATTATATGAAAAAATATTTTGTTGGTTAACTAATTAGGAAGTTGTACATTGAATTTGCTCAAAATTTCAAGTATTGTGTGCTTATCTTGATATAAAATATACTTTTACAGGTCGCATATGCTCGAAATTTTAATTAATGTGTCGGAAATTGGGATAAATTCAAAATTAATTCACACAAAACTTGAAATTTTGAGCAGGTTGAATTTAAAAAAAGAAATACCGGTGGAATATGTAATAACAAATTATTAAACGCATCTTTATCGTATACGAGGAAGAAATATAGGCCGGGGTTGTTGTAAAAGGTTATTTGATATGGATTCGTTCGAAATGCTTCCAGTAGAAATAAAACAAAACAAACAATACTATTCCTTTTAAATTTGAAGAAATGGTTATTGCCCACCATACTCCTGACAAACCTAAGGCTGTTTTGCTTAAAATCAGAGCAGCCGGAATTCTTAATACATTTAGAATAATTCCATTTACCGTAGGGTAAACTGTCTTTCCTATTCCGTTAAATGCTCCGGTAGTTCCGATTTCTATTGCCATAAGAAATTGAGATAAACCTAAAATCTTCAAATAAATTATTCCTTCTTTAATTGCAATGGGGTCATTGGGAGTAAATAATGTAAATAGTGGTTCAGCACCAAATATCAAAAGTAAGGTTGCAAATATTCCGATGCCTCCTACAATTTGAATGCCTTGTACATATCCGTCCTTAATTCGCTTTATTTTTTCGGCACCAAAGTTCTGCCCAACAAATGCAGATATTGCTGCAGAAAAACCTTCAGTTGTCATCCATGTAACAGACTCGATTTGAGAGCCTATACTTTGGACGGCAATTGCCACGGGACCAAAGGCCGCCAAGATTCTTGCAAGAATTATGGCGATACCAGCATGGATACCCATCTGAGTAAAGGGAGGGAATCCTATTTTGACTATATTTTCAATAATGGGATAGCTTGGTTGCTTGAATAATTTTGCATGTGAATAAATAGTGTCAAATCTTTTTCCTATAAATAAGAAAATTATCGTTACTAAAAATTGAGATAGTATTGTTGCCAATGCAGCACCTTTGATACCTAAAGCAGGCAAGGGACCAAAACCGAATATCAGCAAAGGGTCAATTACAATGTTGGCAATAAGTCCTATAGTATTTGTTTTAAAAGGCGTTATACTGTTTCCGGTGCTGTTTAAAACTGTCGAGAATACAGGATTTAAGAAGTGAAATGTCATTCCAATTGATATAATTGTTAAATACTCAACTGCCATTTTACTTACACTAGCATCTTCAATTTTAAAAAATCCGATTATTTGATGTCTGAAAATATACAGTAATAAAGAGTATAATATAGCTATGCACAGATTAAGCTGAAGTCCGTTGTTAATATAGTTTTTTGCACCTTCCAAATCTCCCTTCCCATATAATTGGGCAACCTTAACTCCGACTCCCACCCGTGCTATCATAACCAAGGCTTCGCCAAACCACAAAAAAAAGCCTGCCGCCCCTGCAGCTGCAACGGCATCGGTGCTGAGTCTGCCAAGCCACATAATGTCTGTCAAGTTGTATGCCATTTGTATAAATGAAGTGCCCATTATTGGAAGTGCTAATTTTACTAATGCACTGCGTATTTTTCCTTCTGTCAAAATTACATTGTTTATCATTCTTTTATCCTTGTAATTATTATTGTACTATTTTAACTGATAATTATGTTTTGTACAAGCAAAACGTGAGCAAAACATGAAAACCTGGGATTCCTCGAGCTACGCTCTCAGAATGACACACGTTGGTGACCTTATTATCTATGAGTAAAACAACACAGTAAGAGAACGGTACGAC
>JAQVRY010000146.1 GCA_028700795.1 Tissierellia bacterium
TCAAGTAATCTTGAAAGACTGTTGTATTATTTAGGCGACAAAGACAACCAAAGAGTTAAGGATTACATGGAAAACCTTAATACTTCAGGCATATATGAAATATCCGGCGAAATGGCTGAAAAGCTCAGAGAAGATTTTTACGGAGGCTGTGTTTTTAAGGAAGATGCTCAAAAAACCATAAAGAATGCTTTTAAAAAATACGGATATCTCCTTGATACTCACACTGCGGTGGCATTTAAAACGCTTGAGGATTATAAAATAGATACTGAAGATGACACTGTAAGCGTAGTTCTTTCAACTGCAAGCCCATATAAGTTTGCAAAAAGTGTTTATGTTTCACTTTTTGGAGAGTCAGATGATGATGAATTTACATTAATGGAGGAATTGGCCGAAGAAACCAATGTAAGAATACCTGAAAACTTAAAAGGCCTTCAATATAAGAAATTAAAGCATTTTGAAATTTGTAATGTTGATGAAATGGAAGATTTTGTTACTACTACTTCAGTTAAATAAATTAATGAGGTGAAAAATGGTTAAGGTAACTGTTCCGGCAACTACTGCCAATATTGGACCCGGCTTCGACGTCTTGGGACTTGCATTTAAATTGTACAATGGATTTACTTTTGAGAGAATTGAAAAGGGACTGATAATTGAAGGATGCCCGGAAGTTTATAATAATAAGGAAAATTTAGTTTATCGCTCTTTTGTTATTACGGCAGAAGAATTAGGGAAAAAGGTTGATGGCTTAAAAATTTCAATGGAAACCCAAATTCCTGTTTCAAGGGGATTAGGCAGCAGCTCCGCATGTATTGTGGGAGGGGTTTACGGTGCCAATGCCTTTTATAACGGAGGATTGACAAAGGATGAAATGCTTAAAATTGCTGTAATGATTGAAGGACATCCTGACAATATTTCCCCTTGTGTTTATGGAGGGCTGACAGCATCCGTGATTGAAAAAGAAAGGCCTTACGCTGTTGAATACAATATAAGCAGTGAGCTTAAGTTTTGCGCTTTAATTCCAGATTTTGAAACTTCAACTAATGAAGCAAGAAAAATTCTTCCTAAAACAATTGACTTCAAGGATGCGGTATTTAATGTATCAAGAGTTGCAGTTTTAGTAAAGGCATTGGAAACAGGCGATGTTGATATGATTAACATTGCATTGAAGGATAGACTGCATCAAATTTACAGAGGTACTTTAATTCATGAATATGACGATGTAAGGACAATTTGTGCTGAAGTGGGTTTTCCTGCATTGTTTATAAGCGGCTCGGGACCTACCTTGATTAATATTACAAAGGATGAAAAGTTTCCGGAAAAAATTAAAGATAGTATCAGCAAATTGAAACATAATTGGGAAATTAAAATGTTGGAAACCGATAAAAACGGAGCAGCAGTAAAAATAAATGATGATAATTGCGTAAAATAATTAATATTTAAAATAGAGGTGGATATAATGAAAAAGTATTTGATTGTCAATAAAAAAATCCTTCCGGTTGTATATGAAAAGGTTATTGAAGCAAGAAATTTAATCAACAACGGAAGTGTGAAAGGTATTAGCGAGGCAGTTAAGGTTGTGGGTATCAGCAGGAGTACATATTATAAGTACAAAGATTATGTTTTTTCTCCCGATGAAAATTCAATTGGCAGAAAGGCAGTAATTTCTATGATGCTAAAGCATGAGAAGGGAATACTATCAAATGTATTAAATTATTTATCTCAGGAAAATGCCAATATTCTTACCATAAATCAAAGCATTCCTATTAACAACAAGGCATCAGTAAATGTATCACTGGATATTTCTGATTTAATCAAGTCTATTGATGAAGTAATAGTGGATATGAAAAAAATAAGGGGAGCAACTCAGATAAAAATACTATCAGTTGAATAGGTGATATTATGTTTGGATTGGTTTTAGAAGGCGGCGGAGCAAGAGGCGCATACCATATAGGAGCCTATAAAGCAATAAAAGAATTAGATATTGAAATAGGGGGAATTGCCGGAACATCCATAGGGGCTATTAACGGAGCAATGATGGTTCAAGGGGACTATGACTTGCTGGAAAAGGTATGGTTAAGCGTTGATTCCTATGAATTATTTGATATTGATGAGAAAACTATAGAAGATTTGAAACACTTTAATCTACAAAGTATTAATTTTTCCTATCTTTTGCATCAATCTAAAGAAATACTAAGCAATAGAGGTTTGGACACTTCAAGAATAAGAGAATTGTTTGACGATTATATTGATGAGGATAAAATCCGCAGTTCTAATATTGATTTTGGAATAGTTACGGTTAATCTAACCGACAAAAAGCCAATGGAGCTTTTGAAGGAGGATATACCGAAGGGAAAATTAGTTGATTTTCTAATTGCAAGTGCTAACCTTCCTGCATTTAGAATTGAAGAAATGGACGGGAAGAAATATTTAGACGGAGGGTTTTATAACAATCTTCCCATAGATATTTTAGCCAACAAAGGTTATAAGAATATTATCGCCGTAAGAACACTGGCTATGGGTATTATCAGAAAGGCTAAAATAAAAGATTTAAATATTACCTTTATTCAACCGGTTGAAAGCTTAGGGTCAATGCTTGGCGCTTTAGATTTTAACAAGGAAAGAGCAGAGGAATATATAAATTTAGGCTATTATGACGCCATGAAGGTTTTCAAAAAGCTTAAAGGCTTTAAATATTACTGCATTCCTTTTGAAGGTAATTTTATAAATATATTGACAAATTTTTATTATGAGTACAAAGAAAAATTATGTTATATAGGACACTTTTTAGGCTATGATGAAGTGTGTGAAGACAGAATGTTTTTTGAAAAAATTCTGCCCAGATTAGAATTAATATTAGATATGAAGGGCAAAAATGACTACCAGGATATATGCATTCGGTTTTTTGAAAGAATTGCTGAAAAGTATGGTGTTGAAAGATTTAAAATATATAAGGCTGAGGAATTTGTTGAATTGACAATTGAAAAGTTCAGAGAAAACCCTACTGTCTTCATTAAAAATGTACCAAATTTCATTAAGCAAAACAGGATCTTGTCATTGGCTGTTAAGGATGATTTGATTGTAGAAATTTTTGCAGAATTGTTCCTTTAATAGCTTGTCATTGCTATGAATAAGCTGTTTCTAATTGTCATTTCTATGAATAAGCTTTGTGTCATTCTGAGAGCTTTAAGAATCTCATCTTTAAAACCTGAGATCCTTCGCTTCGCTCAGGATGACAGCTTCATGAGATCCTTCGCTTCGCTCAGGATGACAACTTCATGAGATCCTTCGCTTCGCTCAGGATGACAGCTTCATGAGATCCTTCGCTTCGCTCAGGATGACAACTTCATGAGATCCTTCGCTTCGCTCAGGATGACAACTTCATGAGATCCTTCGCTTCGCTCAGGATGTTGTGTGAACAATGTTTATTTTTGTAGGAAATAATCAACTATTCCATCAGCTATTTTTTCAACCATAACATTTTGGAAGCTTATGTTATGAATGTT
>JAQVRY010000036.1 GCA_028700795.1 Tissierellia bacterium
ATATATTTGGAGGTGATATTTTGAAATTAAGAGACATTATGTCAAGAGAAATTGCATGTTTAGGTGTAGAAGATACTGTGGAAAAAGCAGCTCAGCTTATGAAATCTTACAATGTTGGCTCAATACCAATTTGTTCTCAAAACAGCGTAGTTGGTATAATAACTGACAGGGACATTGCTTTAAGGGCAACAGCTGTAGGAGATGATGGTTATTTGCAGGTAAGAAAAGTAATGACTGCAAATCCTGTGGTAGGGACTCCTGATATGGACGTTGATGATGCTGTGAGATTAATGAGTGAAAACCAGATTAGAAGACTCCCGATTGTTGAAAATAACAGCTTAGTAGGAATGGTTTCATTAGGCGATATTTCTGTTGAACCTAGACTGCAGGATGATGCAGAAATAGCACTTAAAAATATATCAAAGCCTGCAACAAATTGGTTCAGTTAAAGGTGTGTCATTCTGAACGCAGTGAAGAATCTCATGTTCTGCTACTTATGGGATCCTTCGCTAACGCTCAGGATGACATTTTTTTATTTTACTGATGAAGATGACATTTTTTTATTTTACCGCCGAAGCAGACAAAACTATTGATAAATATTTTTCCTGTGAAGTTGCTCCTCTTGATGCCAATACCACAGGGACTTTTGCTCCCACTATCATTCCTGCCATAGTTGCATCTGCCATTTCTATCAATGCTTTGCACATTATATTTCCTGTCGTTATGCTTGGAACCAATAATAAATCCGCTTCTCCCGTAACGGGGCTTTTGTAACCTTTAATTTGTGCTGATTCTCTGTTGAAAGTCAAATCAACGGAAATAGGTCCTTCAACTATACAGTCTTTTATTTCTCCTGATTGATTCATTTTTTTAAGAATATCTGCATCAACTGTTTCAGGCATTTTAGGATTTACGGTTTCTACTGCTGCAAGTACTGCAACCTTAGGGCATTCATATCCCATCGCACAGAAAACATCAACAGCATTTTCAAGAATCTGCTTCTTTTCCTCTGCATTTGGATACATCATCATTCCGCCATCTGTTATAGCTATCAGCTTATGGTATGCCGGCATTTCCAAAAATGCAACATGGGACATTATCTTGCCTGTTCTTAGACCTTTCTCTTTGTCAACTACTGCTTTTAGCAGCTCCGCTGTCTGAAGCTTTCCTTTCATAATGAAGTCTGCCTTGTTTGAATGTATTAATTCCACTGTTTTTTCTGCAGCTTCCTTGTCACTTTCCGTACAAATAATACTGTTTAAATCATATTCAATATTCATTTCTTTTAATATTTCTGTAATTTTTTCTTTATTTCCTATTAATATAGGTTCAACCAATTTGTCTTCAGCTGCTCTGAAGACCGCTTCCAATGTATGCTCATCATGTGCTGCAGCTACGGCTACACGTTTTTTCGAATCAATTTTTTGAACCTTGTCAATTAAATCTTGGTAATTTTTTAATTCCATTTAAACCCTCCACATTAACATTGTTATTTATACCATGACATTTTTCAAAATAATTATATCACCATTTCGAAATACTTCAACCAGGATTTCGAGACTTCTTTACCGCTCAGAATCACAAAAAAATGTGTCTTGAAATCTCCAAGGCACATTTTACAGATTTTACATATGGTTATGTAAACATATAAGTTGGCTTATCGATTTTTTATAAACCTAACTTAAGCAAAGACTGGCTTTCTTTTTTTCTTTCCAAAACTTTTTTCAAATGGCTTTTTTCTTCATTTAATACAATTTCCATTTCCTCTTTTGCCAAGTCTGGGTAAAGTCTTTGCAATTCGCTAACAAATAAAACTGCATCCCTTTCAGCTCTTTCGGCTAAATCAAATATTTGGGGTTTTGCAAATATTTTCTTTGCCTTTTCTATCAGCTCATCATCAAATAAAACATTGCTGTCAATTAACAAATCCACATATTCTGCATCAGATTGTTCTATATCTATGTCCATTTCTTCTGTATATTTGTCAAGAAGTGCTGTGTAAATCTTCGCATGTCTTTCTTCATCTTGTGCTAAAATTTCAAAAAATTTTTCTCCAATTCTTGCTTCACTTGCGATTGCCCTGTATAGCCTTGTTGCTGCAGCTTCATTTTCTGCAATAGTTTTAAGTAAGTTTCTTCCATTCCATTTTATGGTACTCATGCTTCGTCCTCCTTTATAATATATAAGTACTTATACCCTTAGAACTTATTTTTAAACATTTAATTATTAAGTCTAAGGGCTCTCATAGCATTCAAAACTGCTATAAATGTTACTCCCACATCTGCAAATACAGCAGCCCACAAGCTTGTAAGACCGAAGGTGCTAAGAATTAAAATTATTACTTTTACGGATATGGCAAAAATAATGTTTTGATATGCAATTTTTAGTGTATTTTTGGAAATTTCTATGGCTGATGCTATTTTTGACAGCTCATCTGTCATAATTACAACATCGGCAGCTTCAATTGCAGCATCCGAGCCAAGGGCTCCCATTGCAACTCCCACATCAGCTCTTGCCAAAACAGGGGCGTCATTAATGCCATCTCCCACAAACATCAAAGTACCTTTTTCTGATTTTTGAGAAATTAATTCTTCTACCTTTTCAACCTTGTCTGCAGGCAATAATTCGGAATAAACCCTGTCAATTCCCAATTCCGCCGCAGTATTTATTCCTGCTGTTTCACTGTCACCGGTAAGCATTACTATATCCTTGATATTATGTTTCTTTAGAACACTTACAGCTTCTGAAGCATCATCCTTTACCTGGTCTGCAATCATAATATACCCTGCATATTCTCCGTCTGCAGCAATATGGACTATAGTTCCTTCAGGTGTTTCTCTATTGTATGGAATTTTAAATTTTTCCATAAGCTTATCATTTCCGGCCAAAACTTTTATATTCTCTACAACTGCAGATACACCGTGTCCTGAAATTTCTTCCACTTGAGAAATTTTTTGAATGTCAATGTCTTTTTTATATGCTTCCTTTAATGAAGCGGAAATCGGGTGATTTGAATAACTTTCAGCATAAACTGCAAGTTTAAGCAGCTCCTCGGGCTGAACTTTCTCGGAATGAATTTTTTGTACTTTGAAAACACCCTTAGTTAATGTTCCCGTTTTGTCAAATACAATTATTTCGGTTTTCGCCATGGCTTCCAAGTAATTGCTCCCTTTTACAAGAATTCCGTTTTTAGAAGCACCTCCTATTCCTCCGAAAAAGCTCAGAGGAACTGAAATTACCAATGCACAAGGACACGATACCACCAAAAATGCCAACGACCTGTAAATCCACTCATTAAATGTAGCATCCTTAATAATCAATGGAGGTATTATTGCGAGAATAACTGCTATTACAACCACAACGGGTGTGTAAATTCTGGCAAATCTTGTGATGAATTTCTCCGATTTAGATTTCCTGCTGCTTGCATTTTCAACTAATTCCAATATCTTATTTACCGTAGATTCGCTATAGAGCTTTGTAACCTTTGCGCTGAGCAAACCATTTATATTAATACAGCCACTTAACAATTCACTTCCCAAAATTACTTCCCTTGGAATTGACTCTCCTGTAAGTGCTGATGTGTCAAGCATTGAGTTTCCCTCTACAACAACGCCGTCAAGGGGAACTCTTTCTCCGGCTTTTATTACGATTATTTCACCTATCTCCACTTCTTCAGGAGATATTGTAACTACTTCGCCATTTCTTAATACATTTGCATAATCAGGACGAATATCCATCAAGCTTGAAATAGATCTTCTGGATTGTCCCACCGCATAGCTTTGAAACAATTCTCCTACCTGATAAAAAAGCATTACAGCAACACCTTCAGGGGCTTCTCCTATTAAAAACGCTCCAATTGAAGCAATAGACATCAGAAAGTTTTCATCAAAAACTTCTCCATCTTTAATGTTATATATGGCTCTTTTTACTACATCACTGCCGGCTAATATATAGCTTATTGCAAACATTATTAATTTTAATTGACTGTTATTTAAAATTATTGCAGAAACAAAAAATATTGAACTTATTACTAACCGCCATAATAATTTTTTCATATAGTTCTCCTGTTAAGCTATTTCATTGATTTATTCGTTATACTTTTCTTTGATATGTTCCATGCCTATTTCGTAAATATCTTTTATATGCTTGTCCTTTAGTGAATAAAAAACCGTCTTGCCTTCTTTTCTGAACTTAACTAAATTTGCATTCCTTAATGCACGAAGCTGATGAGAAATGGCTGACTTGGTCATATTCAATAAAACAGCAATGTCACACACACACATTTCGCTTTCATCCAGTGCCCATATTATTCTCATTCTTGTGCTGTCACCTAACACCTTAAAAAAATCTGATAAATCATAGATATCTTCATCATACGGCATTTTCTTTTTAACTTCGTTAACAATATCTCCATGAATAACTTCACAATCACAGATTAGCTCTTCATTAGCGGACATTTTTTACCTCCTTCTTAGTTGAATAGTTGTTCAACCGTTTAATTATATTATAGTTGAATAGCTGCTCAATTGTCAAGAGGGTTTTTTAGAAATTTATGTATCAAATATTTGAGTTAATCCTTTAAGAACCGTCCCCGATGGAAGATGGACTCTCTATGGTTCCTCGGAATCTGTTCCATGAGAAAAATCAATGATCTCTGACTGTGAAAGAATTGCTCCTGTATCGGAGAATTCTACAATTTCATCATCTTCTGCCCCTTCTCCTGCAGGCATTTCATCAACGTCGGGACTTGATGTTTCTTTTTCTGAATCAAGATTGTGTTTTCCTGTTTTGTCAACTACATAATAACGAGTAAAAGGAGATTTTCTGCCTTCCACTAAATTATACTTTTCAATTATTTTTTCATCAAGGGGAACTAAACCATTTTCTGTCTGTAAAAATAATTCTTTCATTTTTCTCTCCAGTGTTTTTTTATAGTATATCCTTTTAATATAATTCAATGAAAGATTTCTCATTTTGTTTATTGGATTCTTCGGGCTAAAGCCTTCAGAATGACAATTAAAACGGATTATTCATAGTAATAACATTGATGCCATAGCTTCTCATCCTGAACGATAGTGAAGGATCTCATCTTTGTGACTTAGTCACTGCAATAATATTTAAAACCGATAAAATAAAACTATAATAGATTAAAAGGAGATTAAGAATATGAATACAGTAAAAATTACAAGTGACAACTTCGAACAAGAAGTTTTAAAATCAAATAAGCCCGTACTATTAGATTTCTGGGCAGCTTGGTGCGGTCCCTGCAAAATGATTTCTCCAATAGTAGAAGAAATAGCAGGTGAAGTTACTGATACTAAAGTAGGTAAGGTTAATATAGATGAGCAGCCGGAATTAGCATCAGCATTCGGCATTATGAGTATACCAACGTTGGTAGCTATTAAAGACGGAAAAGTTGTAAACAAAATGGTTGGAGTAAGACCTAAAGCTTCAATATTACAAATGTTAGCATCATAGCATTTTTTCTCCTCCAAAGATAGTGTTTTACACCATAAAAATATAGAACCCCAAATAATTTAAACCCCCATGATTATAGAACCACGAGAAAGGCAGCATACGCTGCCTTTTTTGTTGAAATTATAAAAATAAGTTGATATAATCAACTTACATTAATAACAAAGTATATATGGAGAAATCATGAGCAGTTTAGCATTAAAATTAACAGCACTTTTTACAATGATAATCGATCATTACGGAGCAATTTTTCAAAGTGATATAATTACTTACAGAATAATAGGAAGATTAGCATTCCCTATATATTGTTTTTTGTTGGTTGAAGGATATTTTCATACAAGCAATATAAAAAAATACGCTGCAAGATTGCTGATATTTGCTTTCATTTCAGAAATACCCTTTGATTTGGCATTCTATGGTGAAATCGGTTTTGAGCATCAAAATATATTTTTTACTCTCTTCATTGGCTTAACAGCAGTATATATTATTGATAACAAGAAAATAAATGTTAACAACAATGCATTGATAGTTTTTGCAGCTTCTGTTTTAGCAAGCCTGCTTCGAACAGATTATCAATTTATAGGAATTATTTATATTTTTACCTTTTATTCTATGAGAAATCAACCAAAAAATAAAAAATTCACCGTTTTAGCTTTAATCATGTCTGTAGTAAATATAGCTGCAGGCTGGTTACAGGAGTTCTCACTTCTTGCCTTAGTACCTATCTATTATTACAACAATAAACAAGGAAGAAAAAACAAAATTCTTCAAATAAGCTTTTATATAGCTTATCCGCTGCACCTGATGATATTTTATTTGATAAATACCTATTAAACAAAAACATCGTTCCAAGGAACGATGTCAACTTATTTACATACTAAATGTCATTTTCTGATATAAATCTTTTCTATTTCAGATATATACAAAATATGATAGTCTTTGTTGGGATAATTTTCATTATCTAATTCTTTTATAATAAAGCACTCCGGCTTCATTTCCTGTGAATACAGCTTCTTACAAATAATAACCATATCAGCTTCTTCAAAATACGGTGTGTCATTAATATGAGCTATTGTCAAATTGCTTTTTGCTATTTTATCTTCCTTTCTGCCGGAAACAGAGCCTAAATAAGATAGTGTTTTCTTGTACTCCTTATCAAAAAAGCACAATGAATAGGTATCTGAACCATCGATGAATTCTTTGGTGTATCTTTGAGGTCGTATCACTGAATTAGCAACCTTTTTATTCCACATAATTCCGAACCCCCCCCAGGATGCAGTCATGGTGTTGATTTTATTATCTTTCTCTGCTGTAATCAGCATCCATCCATCATTAATCAATTGAAAAATATTTTTGTCCAATTGTTCGGGTTTTATTTCTTTGTAATTATCCATAAAAATTCTCCTTTAAAATTTTATTAAACACTATCAGAAATTTCTGCACAATTTCAAATCATTTGTCTCGTTCTAATTATATCATAACAAAACGAATATATTCAATAATAACTCATAATATATGCCAGATTAGTAATAATATGGTTTGTTTTTTGTAATAAACTTGTAATATATGACTTTTGATTCATAATTGTGTAATATATTTGTTACATTTACCAATAAAACAAAATATTGAGGGTTTAATTACGAAAAACATAGTGTTATAATTCGTCAGTAACTAAAAGTTAGTTGTGCACTTCAACTGAAGTGTAAGGGGTAAAAAGAATATATATAGAAGGAGAAATAAATGAAAAACAAAATTTTAGCATTAACATTAACACTAATTTTAGCATTTTCCTCTACATCTGCATTAGCTGCAGAACAAGTGAACTATACAAACTTTAATATTTATGATTTGTTTAGAAATTACGGTTATTTCTATTATGAACCGACTTATAATAATAATTATATTAAGACTGAGGAAGCTCCTGTAGATTATGCAGCCGAAACAACTCAAGCTTATTCAAATGAAAAAGCAACAGTTGCACAAGCTCCTACAGCTGAAAGAGCAACAGCAACCGAAACTAGAACAAACACAACTGCTGCTCCATCAACATCAAATTACGAAAGAAGAGTAGCTGAACTTGTAAATGTTGAAAGACAGAAAAACGGATTAGCACCGCTTACTTTGGATCCTGCAATATCAAATGTTGCAAGAATTAAATCCAAGGATATGTCAGACAACAATTATTTTGCACACCAATCTCCAACTTACGGTAGTGCCGCTGATATGCTTACTCAAAATGGAATAAGATACAGCGCATGGGGTGAAAATATTGCAGCAGGCCAGAAAACACCGGAAGAAGTAGTCTCTGCTTGGATGAATTCACCTGGTCACAAAGCAAATATTCTGGCATCACACTTTACAAAAATAGGTGTTGGCTATGTGAACAACGGCAGACCACACTGGACACAAATGTTTACAAATTAATAGGTTAAGATATGACAAAAAATTAAACAGCCACGGGAAATAGCCCGTGGCTGATATTTTAATGCTTAAATTTCCGGTGCTTTCTCATAGGTTCTAACCGATAAAGCTATTGCTTGTTCCCTTGTTGCCATGCCGTATCCAGCAGCCTCCAGCGCCGGTGTAACTGCCTTTGGCATAAAATTACCCTGCGCGTCGCCGGTAATAATGCCCATTTTACTCATATATTTAGTAGCTTCAACCGCCCAGTCCGAAATGTCTTTTTGGTCAGGAAAATCTTTAACGTCAGCTACCCCGAAATTACCTTGAGGGTGAATGGCTTTAATTGCTCTGAACAGCATGGCTGCGCATTGCTCCCGGTTAATCAGCACATTAGGTGAAAATGTAGTTTGTGAAGTTCCTGAGGTTATGCCAAGGTTGTAGGCTTTCAGTATTTGCGAATTTGCTGTGTCCGTAAAGGGGTTCGGAGAAACCGGCTCACTTTTTCCGTCCGTAACCCTTTCATAGAGAACTACCGCAAGCTCTGCAAACTCCTCACGTGTAATTGGTTTTGTCATATCGGCGCCTTTTAATATATCTGGAATCAGACCAAGTTCATTGGCCTTCTGAAGCTCGGACTTTGCCCAGTCAGAGGCTTCCTTGTAGAAGGCTTCAGTGCCAATAGTAGCAACATTGGAAAAGGGACTGTAGATATAGTATTCTTCTTCTTCGCCTTGACCAACTAGATAGGCGTATCTTACCCGGATATGATAAACATTTGCCTTGATATCGACAATACCATCTACACCGAAATCCATAGGGTCGCATGTAACGTCATCTGTTACATAATTTTCTGGCTCATCCAATTCTTCATCATATGAAAGCGCATTCCCGAAAAGACTCTCACCCATGTCATAGAGCCATTGTCCGTTACCGACCTTCATATCAATCTGATACTCCGCGCCCCACTGTCCATTTTCGACGCCGTATTGTCCCAGTTCCCATATGCTTTGAGGGTTAGTCCACTTAAGCGCAAAATAGGGTCTTCCATCTTCCCATTCCTTGAGCTCTGCTGTCAAGTTCTGAGGGGCGGCCTCAAAGCTATCGCCTGTTGGAAGTAATTCCGCAAATGCGCTCATGCCAGGTATGAACAGCATTGTAAATATTATTACACCGGCAATAATAATTGTAAAAAATTTTGTTTTCATAGTTTTCCTCCTATATATTTTTGTAGGGTTTGTAATTCATGCAGCCGTCAACAGCCCGTGATTACTTGTCCTTCCCTACTTGCTCACGGCATAAACAAAATCACGCCATGGGTGATTTTGGCATTATCAGCTGGAACAGGAAAAATAACAACCCTATTGAAACGATTAGGCACCGCCGCGCTTTGCTCCTTAATTCCCGAAAATATGGAAAACGGGTTCTTTAAGTCCTTTAAAAAGAAAGTATTCCCGTCAAAGACCCCTGTGATAGCGGCAGCTAATTGTATATCATTAATCTTGTGTTTAAGAATGCACGCGGCTCCTTTTTCCGGATACACGACCAGCGTTTTTGTTTCCGCCTCAAAAGCCTTATTTGTCGTAACCAGTGTATACTGCGGCGTAAATATAGCCAGGGGATAAGGAAAAAAGTCAATAATCTGAGAAAAGATCAATTCCTTAAGCAGTTGTTCTTTCGTTTGGTCACCCATATGAACGCTCCTTTCCAGCCTAACTACCAATTATTAATAACTACTAATATTATATTAACTGGCTGACTGTGAGGATAGGTTGAATATGCTTATAATTAGTACGAAAAATCTTATCTTAAAAATGAAAAGAAGCTTAAGCTTTGTATAAACCAAAGCCTAACTTCCTCTTATTACCTTATTAGGTCTATCTATTTTATTATGACATTTTCCGATATACAGACGGTGGAACACCTACCCTCTCTTTAAATAATCTTGCAGAATGTCCGTTATAGTCCATATTGCAGGCAGCAAATACCTGTGCAATGGAAAGGTTGGTATCCAGCAGTTTTTCCTTCAATTTGCTGATTTTATAGTTAATATAATACTCATGCGGCGTTACCCCGGTATGCTCCTTAAACAGCTTGGTGAAATGGGATTTACTGAGACACGCGGCCTTTGCCGTTTCTTTTAAGTTAAACTTATCCAGCCAATGGTTTTCTATATATTCTTTCGCCTTTTCAATTTCATCCTTGCCACGATAAACCCTTCTGTTTATCAAAAATGCCGCAACATATATAACCCGTTTTTCATCATCAAGAATAGGGAAAAGCGTGATGTCCTGGTATACGGCCTCCACATCCAAGTCCTCTATGCCGTAACGCTCTGCAATTCCTTCCAAAGGCACCTTAACATCCGTAAAAAAAACGGTTTGTCCATTAAATGCCCGTTTTAACTCATTAAGCTTACCTGTTGCAATAACATCAGGATCTTTAAATATATTGTATTTCCCAACAATCATATCCGGGCTGATAACATGATATTCAGCCAACATTGCCTTGTTTACCAGCACCGATGTTCCGTCCGGAGCATAAATTTGAATCGGATAGGGGAAGCACTCAATGACCCTAGCAAGCAGTTCTTCTTTTTCAAAGAGCGATTGAAACGACTCAATAATATCGTTTTGCCTGTCTTCCATGTTATTTCCCATTTTTAATCTCCTTTTAATACCTGACATCCTTAGGCTTTTGTCTTTGATACAAAACAGTTAGCTTATTACCTTTAAAATATATTATATCACATATTTCGAAATATTTCCATATTCTGTATAAATTTTCTGTTACTTGAATTCAGTCATATTTTTTCTGTATCTAGAAGGAACAAATTGAAACTGCAAATTAATATTTTTTCTTTCCTTAATTGCCAAGTCTGTAAAGTATTGTTTCCATAATTTCTGTATCATCGTTTCCTTTATGGAAAATTCAATGTCATCAATATTTATGTTTTCTTTAATTTCCCAATTGTTATTAGCATACACAACAACCTTTTTCCTTTTTTCATCATATATTATGAACTTTTCATGTTTATATCTATCCGCAAAATGGTCAGCCAATAAAATGCTTATGTCATTGTCGGGAGAATATTTTGCATACAAAATTCCTCCTATTTCAGAAAACCTGAGTATGCCAAGCACCCTGTGCTCTTCTCTCGCAACTCTTTTATATATCTCATTAATAGGAAGAACTTTTTCATGTGTATAGAAGTTCATGGTGTTTCTGCCATATTTAAATGCAAATATCAAAAAATCCAAAATCAAGTTTTCCTTTTCTGCATCATTTGAAAGATAGCAATAATAAACATGGACATAAGCCTCTTTGGAAATCAGCCTATTGATTGCATCACTTACAATTTCTGCTTTCAAAATATCCGTTTCTACAATTTCCGACTGATATACAATTGACTGCTGATAGTTAGATATTACATATATTCCGGTTGCTTTTCCCTTTTTATAATGGTAGTAAATACATGTCATCAATCCTTCAAACGTGCCGTCGTATAAATAATCCATATTTCCCCTTATCTTGGGGACATTCCTTCAATACTCACCCGCAAAGACTATCCCTTTATTGAAGGTGTGTCCCCCATCCTTAAATTTCAAAAATACTTATTTGTTTTTGAATTTCCTTCATTCTTATTTCGGCTTTTATTTCATCCGGGTCAAGTTTTGTATTGCCGTAGTATTTACCTTTTACAGTAATAAAATATTTAGCCCTTTTCAAAACCGTCCTCATTTTCTTAAGAGAATCATAGGAAATCTGAGCATTTTTCCTTTCTCTGATTATCCTTTGGGCGCTGGTTACCCCAAGTCCCGGTATCCTTAAAAGCTCTTCGTAGGATGCTTTATTGATTTCTATTGGAAATCTGTCTATATTTCTCAATGCGTACATCATTTTCGGGTCGAACTCCAAATCAAGATTTGGCTCAATTTCAGTAAACAATTCTGACGAATTGAAATAATAATAGCGCATGAGCCAGTCTGCCTGATAGAGTCTGTGCTCCCTTAATAGTGGAGGCATGGTACTTACAGCAGGCAAATTCGGTGATGACATAACCGGAATATATGCAGAAAAAAACACCCTTTTCATCCTGAATTTGTCATACAAATTTTGTGATACATTAAGAATTGTTTTATCGCTGTCAGGAGTTGCTCCTATTATCATCTGTGTTGACTGCCCGCCGGGGACAAACCTTGGAGCATTGCTAAAATGGTTTTTATCTTCAATAGCACGAGAAATTTCATTATGTATAAGTGACATGGGCTTTAGAATATTCTCAACCTTTTTTTGAGGTGCTAATATTGATAAGCTTTCTCTTGTGGGAAGTTCTATGTTAACACTTACCCTGTCTGCTAACATGCCTGTTTTTTGAATTAGAAGAGCATTTGCTCCCGGAATAACCTTTACATGGACATAACCCCAAAAATTATACTTATATCTTAAAAGCTCAAGTGCTCTATAAATATTCTCCATGGTATAGTCAGGGCTTTTTTCCACGGCAGAGCTCAAAAACAATCCCTCAATATAATTTCTCCTGTAAAACTGAATAGTTAGCTCTGCCACCTCTTCCGGTGTAAAAGTAGCTCTTTCGATTGGATTTGTTACCCTGTTCAAACAATATTTGCAATCATAAATACAGTCGTTTGTAAGTAAAATCTTAAGAAGTGAAATACATCTGCCATCCGAGGACCAAGCATGGCATATTCCTGCAGCGGAAGCATTTCCTATACCGCCCACTGTGTTGTTTTTTCTTTCTACACCGCTTGATACACACGATACATCATATTTTGCCGCATCAGACAAAATCCTTAGCTTTTCAAACAAATTGTCATCCATATTCTCACCAAGCTTTTAATAATCTTTATAAATTATTATATTACATAGAAAGACAACTGTCAAACATTTGTTCGAATAAAAATAATAAAATAAGTTCCCTGTGCTCCTGCTCATGCTACTCTTTGCTCAATTTGTCAACTCTTCGCCTTCCGTAACTACCTTTAATTTTGGCCTTGTGCTCGTACATTTTCTTATCTGCAATTTTAAATACTTCAAAAATATCTTCATTTCCTGTATAAAAATCATATCCATAGGCAAAAACAATTTTAAAATCATTCTTATTATTATATTCTTCCAATAGTTTAACTAACTTCATAAGTGCAGCTTCAACTTGTTCTTCAGATGAATTAACACATATTACACTAAATTCATCGCCGCCTATTCTATAGGCAGTACCCACATTTTCAAAACTTTCCTGCAAAATTCCAGCTGATCTATATATTATCTCATCACCCATGTGATGCCCTTTACTGTCATTAACTTTTTTAAGATCATTTAAATCCAATACAACAATTCCTGCATTTTTATTTCCTTTATTTAATTGAAGCATCTTATTGGTAAATGCTCTTCGATTTTTTATACCGCTTGTCAAGTCATATTTAAACTGAAGCTCCCTTAAAAAAATATAATACAACATTAATGAAAATGCTACAGTAACCCATATCAAATAATATTTCGGATAATTTATTTGAATTATTATAGCTATTACCGGCAATACAAAAATAGATGATAAAAACTTTATATCATCGCTGTCATAGTCATCATCATTTATGAAAATAGCAATTATCAATAGAATAAAATAAAACATATTTATTGATAATTGAACGAAAAAATAATCACCTCTGTGATATTGCCCTTGAGGGTCTATGTAAAAAATCCAACTTGTCCAATAAGTAGCAATATTAACTATAATATTAACTATTAACGGAATTGCTAAAAAAATATTCTTTGAAAACCTACCACTATCATTCAAACTTAAAGATATATATACAATAGTATTAGTAAGAATGAATGCTAAAACCATAAGGAGCTTGTAAAGTATTATATATTCAACACTTCTAAGACTTATTAAGTAATATTCAATGATTTCTATTATTAACAAAACTATGGTCAAAAAAGATACAATTATAAAAATCTTTGTTTTGTGTCTATCTATTATGAAATTTCTATGTGATAAAACAATTGTAAAACCAAGCATTACTATTCCGATAATTTGTGTGGTTATTGAACTGATATACAACAAAACTTACCTCATTCTTTATGTCATCCTAAGTACAAACTTCTTCTCAGGTTAATGATATTATACAAACAAAGTTTAAAAATATCAATTACAATTTGAATTCAGTTAT
>JAQVRY010000147.1 GCA_028700795.1 Tissierellia bacterium
TGAGGAAGATGATCTTAGTAAATACTGATTACATTACCGGGAAGGAATTGGAAATGTTGGGTCTCGTTAAAGGAAGCACAATTCAGTCAAAAAACATCGGTCGTGATATTACGCAAGGTTTCAAGACACTAATAGGTGGAGAACTGAATGCATATACGGAAATGATGAATGATGCCAGAGCTCTTGCAACAAAACGTATGGTTGCTGAAGCAGAAGAGTTGCATGCAGATGCCGTTATTAATATTAGATATGCTTCTGCAGCGGTTATGCAAGGTGCTGCCGAAGTAATGGCTTATGGTACGGCGGTTAAATTTAAGAGATCAATATAAATTGTAAAAATTCCGTATCGTATTGCATTTGTTCTCAATTGGCTCATATTGGGCGTATTTATTTTCATAGAGATGCTTTGGGAGGTGGGAATCGTCGGATGGTCCTGACATCAAGACTTCATTATAGAAAGTAAGGA
Source organism: Tissierellia bacterium (assembly GCA_028700795.1). Lineage (GTDB taxonomy): Bacteria > Bacillota > Clostridia > Tissierellales > Sedimentibacteraceae > Sedimentibacter. Next base: position 467 of record JAQVRY010000147.1, read on the forward strand.
GGATAAAAATTTGACTAAAAAAACGGACTATTTATTAGGAATAATTTTTGCAATAGCTACAGTGATATTTATTATACTTTTTATAACAAATGATATATTTTTTAACTGGGCATTTGCTAGACATCATAATGTATTGAGTTGGTATATAAGACCTTTATTTATTATTCCTATTATATTTTTCGCTTTCAAGAAGAGTTTAACCGGAGTATTCGTTTCAATATTTGCTTTATTTACCAGTATGTTTTGGTTTCCTGCACCTGAAACAAGCAGCCCACAGGTAATCGAATTTCTTGCCTATGAAATGGAGTATTTAAAGGGGATATGGACGGCTTCAAAAATTACTATGAGCTTATTTGTTCCAATATTCTTTATTGCTCTTATTATAGCTGCATGGAAAAGAAACTGGAAACTCCTTATAGGAGTTGTTATTTCAGCAGCTGTATTAAAGATTGTTTGGAGCATTGTATTTAGTGGAGAAGCTGGATCATCTATATTAAAACCAGCCATTATTGGTTTAATAGTTTGTATCGGTGGTATTTATTACTATAAAAAGTATTTAATGAAAAAACAGTAGCAGTAATCGAATGAAGCAAACTTTCTTTAAATAATACTTAAAAATATTATAATTAAGCTGTATTCAATTTCTTTATTGAATATAGCTTCTTTATTGTGCTATAATTATGATGTTGACTTACATAGATAATAATATAAAGGAAGTGATGATATAAATACCTTATTATTTGCTGTTGTGAACAGAGGTAAAGCTAATGAAGTACTTAATAAAGCGAAAGAATGCGGCGCAACAGGAGGTACAATTTTTTTGGGAAAAGGTACAATGCAATCTAATAAATTATTGGATATACTAGGCCTTAATGAGGCTCAAAAAGAAATCCTTATGATTGCAACTACAGAAGAAATGTGCAGCGATTTACAGGATAAACTTAGCGAGCACTTTTTGTTTTCCAAAAAAAATAAAGGAATTGCATTCTCTATCCCCTTCGTTCGTTGGAAATTAAAAACAAATGAAGAGGAAAAAAGAGAAATACGTAGAGAATTTAATCCCTCGCACTTTTGTATAATGACAATCGTGGATAAAGGAAAAAGTAAAGACTGCATAAAAGCCGCAAAAGCTGCAGGAGCAAGGGGTGGAACTATAATGCACGGACATGGAGCAGGAGTTCCCACAGATTATTATTTCCCACTTATTATTGAGCCCCAAAAGGATATTGTAATGATTTTAACTGCTAAAGATAATGTTGCTGCAATAAAAGACAGAATAATAGCGGATTTGGAGCTTTATAAAGAAGGAAAGGGTGTTATTTTTGCACTTCCGGTTAGCAAAATAAGCGGACTTATTGAAAATAAGGAGGTAAGGGCATGAATCTACTTTTTGAAAAAACGAAAGAAGTTACTCAAACCCTACTTCCGGTTGTTATACTGGTATTGTTGCTAAGTCTTACAATAGTAGATGTTGGGAATGATGTTATAATACGCTTTATAGTAGGAAGCGTTATGCTGTTAATAGGGCTTTCCATCTTTCTATGGGGAGTAGATTTATCCATGAATTCAATTGGAGAGTATATGTCTCGAGAAGTGGCTACTTCAAGGTCATTTTTTAAAATTGCATTACTTAGTTTTCTTTTAGGATTTTTAATTACTGTTGCAGAACCTGATTTATTGATTTTAGGTTCCCAGATTCAGGATGCTTCCGGAGGTACTCTTAATTCTACATTTATAGTATACATAGTATCCATAGGTGTAGGAGTTATGATTTCACTGGGAGTTTTCAGATTATTAAAAGATATGCCCCTCAATATATTTATGGCAATAACCTATGGTATTATTTTTGTATTGGCTTTTTTTGTATCCGAGGAATTTCTTGCTATTTCTTTTGATGCTTCCGGTGCAACTACCGGTGCTCTTACTACACCTTTTGTGTTGGCATTGTCATTAGGGTTGTCTCAAGTAAAAGGCGGCAAGAAATCGGAAGAAAACTCTTTTGGACTGGTTGGTATTATGAGTGCGGGACCCATTTTGGCAGTCATGCTTATATCAATACTTTCAGGACAAAAAAATATACAGGGTGAAGCGGCTGAATTTGTAGTGGCAGAAGGGGTATTAGGACCTATAATGAATATATTACCCACAGTATTTGTTGAATCTTTAGTAGCACTTTTGCCTATATCAATTTTATTTTTTGTTTTTAATTTTAAAAAATTTAAATTACCCAAAGATGAGCTTTTTGGAATAATAAGAGGACTTATTTTGGTGTTACTTGGTTTGGTATTATTTCTTACTGCCGTTAACTCCGGGTTTATGGATATGGGGAGGATTTTAGGTATGGAAATTGCTAAATTGAATCCATGGATATTAGTAGGCATAGGTTTTGTGGTGGGATTTATAGTTGTTCTTGTTGAACCAGCGGTTCACGTATTGGGTGAGCAAATTGAAGAAGTAACCAGTGGTCATATACCTTTAAATTTGATTCGAATGACACTTTCTATAGGTGTTGCTTTGGCAATTTCTCTATCCATGGTTAGAATTTTGATTCCTGAAGTAAAGTTATGGTATTTTCTTCTGCCAGGATTTGCCTTTGCAATATTGCTTTCATTTATAGCGGAGCCAGTCTTTGTGGGAATTGCATATGATGCAGGGGGAGTTGCTTCAGGTCCTATGACTGCAACTTTTGTGCTTGCTTTTGCTCAAGGAGCTGCATCTACTATAGAAACTGCTAATGTATTGGTTGATGGTTTCGGTATCATAGCAATGGTAGCAATGGCTCCCGTATTTTCCATTATGTTATTGGGAACTGTTTTCAAACATAAGAAAGTTGAAGAATATACTTCTATTGAAGAGGAATTTGTTAGTACTCCATCCATGCCCTTAGAAAACAGATTGCTGTATGACTGTATAATAGTAAACGTAGACAGAGGTTTTGCAGAAAATGTAGTAGATTTGGCTCGTCAGTCAGGCGCAGGAGGAGCTACCATTATGCATGGAAGAGGGACAGACCAACATCATA
>JAQVRY010000148.1 GCA_028700795.1 Tissierellia bacterium
TATTGACAGGCTTCCAGAATTAGGAGAAGAAATTGAGTATGAAAATATAAAGTTTATAGTAGAGAGCATTGATAGAAACAGGATAAAAAAAATAAGGATATTAACGTAGATTGTCAAGATGGAATTACCCTAACAGACAAGCCTATACCATTTGAGCTTATCGCGGAAATTGCTAAATGGTGCTATGAAAAAGGGAATCATCACTGACTAACTGGTTAAAATTTACGGAGCATCTTTGAAAAGCAGCTAAATTACTTAGCTGCTTTTATAATTTCATATGGCCATGAATTTATTCCGCCAAAATCATAGACATTTGTATATCCCATTTTGATTAATTGTTTAGACGCTGTGGCACTTCTATTTCCGCTTCTGCAGTAAACAAGTATTTTTGCATCCTTATCCGTAAGAATTTCTTCAGCTTTAGCTGAAATGTCATTCACCGGCAGCAAGACAGAATTTTCAATGTGACCTTCATTGTATTCTTCCTGTGTTCGGACATCTAAAATAATAACATCTTCACTTTCAATTATTGCTTTAGCTTCTTGAGCACTGATTTTTTTATATTCAGTTTCAGTGCCTGTTTGTTCTTTTTCCATTGATGTACATCCTGTAAAAATTATAGTTATTAAAATTACTATAAATAGTATAATCAAAATCCTTTTCATAATTTATCCTTCCTAAAATTTATTATATAAATATTACCCTTTCGATATCATTTTAAACATGTATAGCTATTTTTGAATTATTGACATATTTCGCAAATAAGATATAATATAAATTAATTGATAGAAAAAATAAGGATATTAACATAGACCTTGAAGAAGCTTAAATTCTTTTAACTACCCGAAAAAGGTAGGGTTATTTTTCAATAACTACCCGATTCGGGTGGTTATTTTTTTTAGCTAAGCTGGTAAAATGAGTTTAACAACTATATGTAAAAAATCATTATAAGATAGTTCTGTAATATAGGATTACTGTTTGTTATGAGAGGAGAATGATTATGAGAAAACCAAATTTAAGAAAGACATTATTTATTTTTATTGCAATGACTTTAGTATTAGCTTTTTTGTTGTCAGTAAATGCATTATTTCCTAAAAAGGCATATGCTGATACGGTTTTAGGATGGCATCTTGTGGAAACAAAATATCACCTATCATCTGTGGATTACTCTGTTAAAGGTGAGATACAAAATTCTGTTATGGGAACTACGGGATATATTTATGATAAGCACACGATTGAGGGTTCAGAAGGAGATATGACCATAACTGCTTCAAGGAGGAATGAAAAAGATTCTGTTGCCCATGTAACTTATCAGGTTATTTGGGATACACCTCCAGCTTATTTAGCTTCAGGTCAGAAAACCGGATTCAACATTGAATACAAGGCAGTCAGTGCCAGTGGAAGTTGGGCAGGGCTTTACGAAGTAAGTGCTATATTTGACATGGCAGGATTAACACCGGGAAGTGCTACGGCAGGATCTATGAGGTTTTATTCAAGTGATGGAGAAGGCTTTATAGGAAAAGATATGGATGTTTATTTTGAAAGCTATAAGGCAATCCCTGAAGGACGTTTAGGAGATAAAAAGGCCATTATTTTATCATTAGGCGATGGTTATGGTTACGTTTATACCTATGAATGGAAAGAAGCAGAAATATCAGAGAATACTACTCCTGAAACTCCTGCTGCACCACAAGCATCAGATGGTGCAGAGCCTTTTGAATCAGGTGTTAGAATTATGTGGCAGCCGGCTAAGGGACTTGGATACAGACTTTATAGATCTACTTCTCAAAACACTTTAGGCATATCAGTTACAGACTTTTATATTACCAGCACATCATATGCCGATGTAAATGTAGAGCCAAAAACAACCTACTATTATACAGTAAAACCTGTGTTAGCAGAAGCTAGGCCATTTGAAGGGATAGATGAAAAACTTGGAGAAGCTATTGACACATTTGTTGTAACAACAGGTAATCAGGTTTATAAACCGGGAGTTTTTAAGCACTTTATTTTACTTAAGCTTGATGATCCTAATATGAGCGTTGATGGTATAAATCAAGAAGTTGACCCGGGCAGAAATACAGCACCAATTTTAGTAACCGGCAGAACCATGGTTCCTATAAGAGCAGTGGTTGAGGCTATGGGAGGCAACATAGGCTGGGATGGAAATACTAAAAAGATTACTCTTGAAGCAAGAAGCAACAAAGTAGAAATGTGGTTGGAAAAGACAGATATCAATGTAAACGGAACAAGTAAAAAAATGGATGTATCACCTATTTTAAAGAATGAAAGAACATTTTTGCCTATCAGATTTGTTGCAGAAAATTTAAATTGCAAAGTTGATTGGATTAATAGCACAAAAGAAATAGTAATTGTTTATGAAGAATAAATTTTGATTCGATATTAATGAAAAAGCAGTTAAGGAGATTTCTTAGCTGCTTTATTTAAGTATTTTTTGCATCATTTAACTCAATTTTCGGTTATTGACATATTTCATAAATGAGATATAATAAGGTTATAATATTGAAATGAGGTGTTTTGAATGCCTAGGCCGAGAAAATGGAGAAAGGTTTGCTGCTTGCCGGATGTAAACCGTTTCGGACCGCTGGATTCTCCGGTTGAAAAGGAACATGTTGTTATTATGTCCGTAGATGAATATGAAACCATAAGACTTATAGATTTAGAAGGTCTTTCTCAAGAGGAATGTGCAGGTCAAATGCATGTGGCAAGGACTACCGTCCAGGGCATTTATCAGGAAGCTCGAAAGAAGATTGCAGAATCCTTGGTAAACGGGAAGGTCTTAAGAATAGAAGGCGGAGATTATAAGCTCTGTGACGGTGAAGGAGATTTGCACAGCGAAAGATGCTGCCATAGAAACAGAAATAGATGCGGCAAATTTAATGAAAAATGAGTACTGTAACGAAATGTGCAAAATTTCAAGTAATGCATGATTTTATCATTATAAAAATAATTTTCAGGTTAAATATGTAGCGAAATTACAAGTAATATGTAGAAAAATAGGATAAACTCACTAATATATACTGCATTAATTGAAATTTTGCACACTTTGATATAGAGGGTTGCTTAAACACGTAGTGGGATGTATAGAATGTAGAGATATTTTTACAATTTTTACAATTTGCACAATTAGTTATTGCAATTGAAAATTTGTTCTGATATAATCGAATGAAAAGTTAATAAAATACTGTGAATGGAAGTAGTAGGCTGTAAACAATTTAAGAGAGCCGTCAGATGGTGCGAGACGGTATTGCTAAAGAGAGCTGAACTCGTCCATGAGTATTTGAAGCGAAATTAAAGTAGTTTCAAACGGTAATGCCGTTATAATATTGAGTGAGGCTTAATGCCTAATTTGGGTGGTACCGCGGAATCTTCGTCCCAGCAGGGAGGAAGATTTTTGTATGCCCTAACCCCATATGTTCGAGC
>JAQVRY010000149.1 GCA_028700795.1 Tissierellia bacterium
GCGAATAAAGAGCAAAAAAACACCGTTTTTTGACCCTTAAAAATAGGCAAAAATATAGATGACATTAGATAAATTGAGTGATGATAGGGAAAAAATAGGAAAACAAGTATGGAAACATGGAATAATAATCTGATGGGCTGGAGGAAACTTTATATAATGTACGTCAGTAGAAAATTATGTATAGTTGATAGAATCTATGCTGCTAAATTCTATTGTACTCATGTTCATATTGTGGTAGAATAAACATATCAATATATATTGATATGTTTATTCTTATTAAGGATGAATTTTACTTTATTGTAAGAAACGATAATGTTTCAAAAAATACTAGAACAATTGTGTGGAGTATGACAATAGCTTTAGTTGGGCTAATTATACATCATGTTTTATTTAGGAGGTAAAGTATGCAAATTAGTGATGAACAAATTGAAGTATATACTAAATTCTTTCATGGATTATCAAATCCTACAAGATATAGAATTATACTTTCCTTAATAGATGGTCCTAAAAATGTGGGAGAATTAACAGAGGATATTGGGTGTTCTCAAAGTCTTATTTCAATGCAGTTAAAATGCTTGAAATGGTGCAACTATGTGAAATCGTCAAAGGATGGAAAGAATATTTACTACTCTATTTCAGATGAAAGAGTGATAGCACTTGTTAAATTAGGTCAATCTATAGCTGACGGAAATACGGATAAAATATGTACTTGTGAAATATTAAAAAATGAAAAGTATACCGAAAACAAGGAGGGATGAAATGAGCGAAAATGCAAAAGACTTTGATTTAATTATTATTGGAGGTGGCTCGGCAGGATTTGCCGCAGCAATTAAGGCTTCTCAGTTTAATAAAAAGGTTGCAGTTGTTGAAAGTGGAGTAATTGGAGGAACATGTTTAAATGTAGGATGTGTGCCTACCAAGAACTTGCTAAGAGCAGCAGAAATATATCATTTTGGACAAGAGAACCCTTTTGAGGGCATCAATATGAAACAAGTGAGTTTAGATTTTAAAGAGATTATTATGCAAAAAGATAATCTTCTAGCAGAGCTAAGAAAAGAAAAATATATCGATATTTATGAAAATGATAAAAATATTACCTTACTTAAAGGTAAGGCTGAATTTATTAATCAAGATACCATACAGATAAATGAAGAACAGTATAAGGCTTCTAAATATATAATTACAACTGGTTCTAGGTCTTCTATTGCTAAGATTGATGGCTTAGGATGTGTAAAATACTTAACCAATATTGAAATTATGGAGTTAGATAAGTTACCTGAAAAATTAATTATTATAGGTGGTGGCTGGATCGCTGTTGAGTTTGCTCAAATGTTTTCTATGTTTGGTTCAAAGGTTACAATTCTACAAAGAAGCGGAAGAATAGTTAAAAATGAAGAGCCTGAAATTTCTGATGCCTTAGAAAAAGCACTAAAAAACCATGGAATAAATATTGTGACAGATATTTCATTTCAAAAAGTGTATGAAGAAAATAATAGAAAGTATGTAACTGTTATAAAAGACGGGAATGAACAGACTTTTGAAGGTGACCAATTACTAATAGCCACAGGGAGAACTCCAAACTCTGATAACATGGGGCTGGAAAAGGCAGGAGTAATAGTAGATGAAAAAGGTTTTATAAAAATTAATGAATATTTACAAACATCAAATCCTAATGTTTATGCGGCTGGTGATGTTATTGGAAACTATATGCTTGTTACGGTAAATGCCCATGAAGGTTCAGTAGCGGGTGAAAATGCTACTCAGAACAATATAAGAAAGCCTAACTATAAAGCAGTTCCTCATGCAATATTTACTAGCCCTCAAGTGGCATCTGTAGGACTTAAGGAATCTGAAGCTATAGAGTTAGGATTAAAAGTTAATAGTAGGACTTTAGATATGGGATTAGTCCCAAAAGCAGCTGCAATTAGAAATACTCAAGGCTTTGTAAAGATGATTATTGACAAAGATACTAAAAAGATTCTGGGGGTTCATGTTATAGGTGAGTTAGCGGCAGATATTATCCAAGAGGCAACCTTAGCATTACAATTTAATCTCACAAGCACTGATATATCAAATACTATACACGTATACCCTACTATGTCAGAAGCAATAAAACTTGTTGCGCAATCCTTTGATAGGGATATGAAAAAACTTAGCTGTTGTGCTGAATAAGTAAAGGAGGAAGACAATCAATGATTGAAAAAGAAGAAGGCAATAATCCAAATATGTCTTGCTGTGGAAATGAATCAGAATCTATAACCATAGCAAAAAAAAATAATCTATGCCCTGTATGTGAAAAACAAGGAACTCTTGTAAAAAATATTACAGTAAATCATATGGTACTCAACGAGCTAACGGAGCAAGTTAGCGACAACGATTATTTTTTGTGTATGAGTGAGGAATGTGATATTACTTACTACAATACAAAATCTAATATCAAATTTAATAAACAACAATTAAAAGTGCCTATATGGTTTAAGAAAGACGCTAATCCTAAATATGCGTGCTACTGTAGTAAAGTAACGGAGGAACAAGTTATAAATGCTGTCATAAAAGATGGTGCTAATAATATGAAAGAGGTTCTAAAGATTACGGGTGCAATGGGAAATTCACAATGTCAGAAGAAAAATCCATTAGGTAAGTGCTGCCATAAAATAATTCAGGATGCAATAGATAAGGGATTATCCATGAAATAATTTCTTTGTATTAAGTTGCTTTATAAAGTTAGAACTGTAACAAAATTAATATTTTTTCTATAAATCCAAAACTAAATATAGAAATTCTAAGAGGCGAAGTCTTCGGTCAACTTATGATCGATAGGCTTCGTCTCTTTTTTATTTCAAAAACTAATAGAAAAATGGACTGAGAACAATGTCAAGATATTTCATGTATGGTACATCACTGGGAGGGATAGAGTAGCTGATGATGCTGGCACCTAATTTTCCTCAAAGAAGAAGTGGAATAGTCATTAATAATCATTTTAATTGTGAAGGAGGTATTAAAAGTAGCAAATTTTCTGGCGAACTATTTTTAAATCATAACCACGAGGGAAGATTTTATCATTCAATTCAGAAACAAGATATTGATATAGAGGATGGATTGCAAAGCTACCTTGCAGTAATATTTCTCCTAACTGCTGATGAAGTACTATGGAATATTTCAGAAACATATTTAAAAAACACTTGAATAAATGCTCATATAACTATTGACATATGAGAAAAACAATAATATAATAAATACACAACGCATGAATGTTTGCTCAAGTATTCAGATGAAATGATTTAAAAAGAGGTGATAATATGACTGAAAAATTTAATTCAATTGAAAGATGTGACTGCAATGTAATTCATGAGGATATTGTAAATCAAGTTAGAGATAAAATGCCTCAAGAAGAAAGCCTTTACGATTTAGCAGAATTATTTAAAGTATTT
>JAQVRY010000037.1:0-8081 GCA_028700795.1 Tissierellia bacterium
TAAGAAAGTATTGGAGACGAAAGATTTAAAATGTCATTGCTATGAATAACCCACAGGGCGTCATTCTGAGAGCTTTAGCTCGAAGAATCGCATCTTGTAAATAGTCCGGCACTCCTTAAAGGGGTGTCTTTTTTCTTTTCGACAAATTTAAGTTTATTGATTTACATAAATATGATATAATAAAGCATCGAAATTAAAGAGAGGAAAATTATGAGTCAAAGTATTGCTGATATGCTTAATGATAAATCAAGGGAACAGATGAAAAGTATGATTAAAACAAATAAAACAATTAGTGAACTAAAGCCCGGAGAAAAGGCAGATGGGTTTTATTTGATTAAGAATTTTGAAGTTAAGAAAACTACCAACGGCAAACAATATATAGATATAGAGCTAGTTGACAAGACCGGTGCAATAAATGCAAAGGTGTGGGATTATTCTAAAGAAACGGAAGCATTAATTGAGGAAAATCCCATTGTAAAAGTAAGAGGAGAGGTCTTGGAATGGAATGGAGCCAGGCAGCTGAAAGTTAATAAAATAAGAGAGAAGAAACTTGAAGACAATGTGCATATTGAAGAATTAATACCTGCTGCTCCAATTGACCTGAGCGAAATGCTTGATGCGGTGAAATCCTATATAGGAAAAATAAAGGATAATGAAATTAGAACCTTAACAGATAATATCCTTAAGAAATATGAAGATAAATTATATTATTACCCTGCAGCAAAAAGAAATCATCATTCATACATGGGAGGACTTTTGTATCATAATCTTCGAATGCTTCAGTCCGGTGAGAAGCTTTGCGAGGTATATGATTTTCTTAATACAGACTATGTGTATGCAGGCATAATTCTTCATGACATGTGCAAGATATTGGAAATGGATTCTGATGAATACGGAATAGTTTCTGATTACAGCATGGAAGGCAAACTATTGGGACACATAATTCAAGGCATAAAAGAAATTGAATCTGAAGGTGAAAAGATAGGTATAGACAGAGAAAAAAGCGTTATTTTGCAGCACATGGTTTTATCACATCACTATGAGCCCGAGTTTGGCAGTCCTAAAAAACCTATGACACCCGAAGCAGAGCTTTTGCATTTCTTGGATATAATGGATGCAAGAATGTTTGATTTTGAACATTCTCTTGAAATAATCGAGCCGGGACAATTTACTGATAAAATATGGCTTTTGGATAACAGAAACCTTTATAAGAAAAAAGAATAATAATAATGTCCCCGTATTAGCGGGGACATTCCTTTTTATCTCCTTCTTTGTCTGATGCGAATTGGTTTTTGAACATATTTTTCACTTCTTATGTTTTTTTCTGCTGAAGGGGGCGTGTTAATATGTTTATTATCAATTTTATCATTTTTCTTGTAGTCAAATTGAGCGCTCTTAAATACTTCATCTTCATATAGTTCATTGGACTCTTCGGGTTTATTTGAAGAAGACATTACATTGTTTATCATTGGCTTAAATGTTTCTATTAAACTGCTTAAATCAGTATTATCCTTATTGCCATCTGAAAATGATGAAAGCATTTCATTTAAGCTGCTGTTATTGCCGTTGGTTAAAGAAGAAAGTATTTCGTTTAAACCGCCGTTTTTAGCCATATTCATTGCTAAGGCACCCATTATTTTATCCATATTTCCGGCTAAAAGGGGTTTTGCCATTAGTTTTGCAATAGGAATGTTACCGTTTTTCAATAATGCTGTTACTTTATCTGCCGGTGTTTTGGCGTCTATAGCTTGGATTGACCTAAAGTTCTGAGCCTTGCTGATAAATGAGTACATGCCGAGCAATGTGCTTGCTTTTTCCACTGCCGGCAGATATGTATTTACCTTTGATATTGTTTGTGGTGAAGTAAGGGGAGCAAAGGTTCGAACCATGCCTATTATGTTTTCCATTTTAGCCGGATCCTGCAGTATTCCTGAAGCCATCGTTTTAGTTGTTCCCGAAAGCTTAGAAACAACGCCGCTGAATTGATTGCTTTCGAAAATATATTTTGCTGCTAAAATATATAATAATATTTGAACCGAAATAATATCACCTTCTTATAAATATCTCCATATATCATATTCCGATTGGATGATTATGTTACATAGCTAATATAATTGTATAAACACTAAATTGTAATTAAATGACACTGTCGGCATATTATTAACATATAGGAGGTAGATGAATGTCAAATATATTTAGGAGTGATAATGAAATTAACAAAATCAAGGAAAGCAAAGAATTTAAGGATGCTGCAACAAAAGCAAATGATTTTGTAAATAATAAGCAATTCCAAGAATTTAAAGATAAGTATGAAGGGAAATCAGAAGAAGAAATTTTGAAGGATGCAAAAAATATGAGCAAAAAATTAAAACAGCAATATGGCGAACAAGAATATAACAAAAAAATTGAAGATTTAAAAAATTTTGAAAAATTCCTGACACCCGAGCAAAGAAGAAAAATGAGGAAGTTTTTAGAAAATCTTGATGATTAGGGAGCAAAAGCTCCCCTAAGCATCAAAAATTTGGCAAAGTGTACGCATATCGCATACAAAATAGATATTTAGCAAATAAAACACGTATACGTTTTCAAAAATAGTTTGACACAAGAAGTTTATTCAACTATAATAAGAATACATATTTTTTATGTGTAAAATTAGGAGGGACAAGTAATGAAAAGATTTATAAGTTTATTGCTGGCTTTAGTGATGGTTTTATCGTTAGCAGCTTGTGCACAACCGACACAAACTCCACCGCCGGCAGAAGAAAAACCAGCAGAGGAAAAACCTGCAGAGGAAAAACCTGCAGAAGAAAAACCTGCAGAAGAAGCATTTGAAGGCGTTATAGCCATAGTTACAAACACTCTTTCTCAAAATGAAGAAGAATATCGTTCAGCTGAGATGATGGTTCAGAGATACGGCGAAGACAAAATCATGCACGTATTATGGCCGGATAACTTCATGACTGAACAAGAGCAGATGATTTCTACAATTGCAAAGATAGGCTCAAATCCTGATGTTAAGGGATTGGTTATCAATCAAGCTGTTCCCGGAACAAACGCAGCTGTAGATAAGCTTTTGGAAACTCGTGACGACATATTTATTTCTTATTGTACACCACAGGAAAATCCACCTGACGTTGCTGAAAGAGCAGACTTAATACTTAATCCTGATGAATTGAAGATGGGAGATAATATTCCTGTACAAGCAAAGAAATTAGGAGCAGAAACATTAGTACACTATTCATTCCCAAGACATATGTCAATAGTAATGCTTGCTGCAAGACGTCAGCTAATGATTGATAAATGTGAAGAAATCGGACTTGAATTTTATGATGCTACAGCACCGGACCCCACAAGTGATGTTGGAGTTCCCGGAGCACAACAATTTATACTTGAAGATGTTCCGAAGTTAGTTGAAAGATTCGGAAAAGATACAGCATTCTTCTCAACAAACTGTGCAATGCAGACACCGCTTATCAAAGCTACAGTGGATGAAGGAGCAATATATCCGCAGCCATGCTGCCCATCACCATACCACGGATATCCATCTGCATTAGGTATTGAATCTACAGGTTATTCTGTTGATGCTATGGCAAATGTAATAAGCGAAACTGCTAAAGCATTAAAGGAAAAAGGAGTTCTCGGAAGATTCTCAACATGGCCGGTACCTGTTGCTATGATGAATACAGTTGCTTCTACAGAATATATTATCGAATGGATTAACGGTAATGTTGGCGATGAACTTGACGTAGATGTTCTTGAAGATAAAATGTCTGAATATGCAGAACTTACAGTTACTTCAAGCCCATACACAGAAGAAGGATTAGAAATTCCACATTTTAGATTGGTTATAATGGACTTCTTAACTTACGGAGAAGAACATATCCTTGATTAATTATAAATCAGCAACAATAATTAAATAATTAAAACACTAAGGAATGTTTCAGAATTTCTTATTAGGAACTTCTGATTCATTCCTTTGCTAATTAGTAATGTCATTCAACAGGAGGTAGAAATGAGCGATAACCTTCTAAGCTTAAAACATGTTTCAAAAGAATATTCCGGAAACAAAGTATTGAAGGATATAAATATTGAGCTGAAAAAAGGTGAAATTCATGCACTGATAGGTGAAAACGGGGCAGGAAAATCCACATTGATGAATATTCTCTTTGGAATGTCGGTAATTCATACAACCGGCGGATATGAAGGAACCATAGAAATAGAAGGCAAAGAGACACATATTAAAAGTCCTCATGATGCCATGGATTATGGAATAGGTATGGTACATCAGGAGTTTATGCTTATTCCCGGGTTTTCCATTATGGAGAATGTTAAGTTGAACAGAGAAATTACAAAGCCCAACTTAGTAAGCCCTATATTTGGTAAACGTCTGGAAACATTAAATATAGAACAAATGAATGAGGACACAAGGAAAGCATTAGACTTATTAGACATGGATATAGAAGAATACGTACAGGTGGCAGGTCTTCCGGTAGGTCATATGCAGTTTATTGAAATTGCAAGGGAAATTGATAAAACAGGAATAAAAATCCTGGTTTTTGATGAGCCTACAGCAGTTTTAGCTGAATCAGAAGCGGCCAATCTGTTGAAAGCAATGAAAAAGCTTGCGCAGAAAGGAATCGGTATTTTATTTATAAGTCATAGACTTGATGAAATTATCGATGTAGCTGATGTGGTTACCGTTTTACGAGATGGAGAGCATGTAGCTACAAAAAAAGTAAAAGATACCAATAAATATGAAATAGCGCAGCTGATGGTGGGAAGAAGCATCACCATAGACAGAGAAGAAGGTACGAATAGAAATATTGTTGATGAAACAATATTAGACATAGAAAACTTATTTGTTGCAATGCCCGGTGAAAGAGTAAAGGGTGTTGATATTAAAGTTAAAAAAGGTGAAATAGTAGGTATAGGCGGACTTGCAGGCCAAGGGAAATTAGGTATTGCCAACGGCATAATGGGAATTTTCCCTGCAAAAGGAGAGGTTAAATTCAAGGGTAAAAAATCAGCTTTGAATGACCCGAAATCTGCAATTAAATCAGGTCTTGCCTTTGTCAGTGAAGATAGAAAAGGCGTTGGTCTCTTATTGGATGAATCAATAGAATCAAATATTGCATTTTCAGCCATGCAGATTTACAATGAATTTTTAGTAAATGCAGGTCCTGTTAAATTGAAGGATTCGAAAAAAATCAGAGAACATGCCAATAAAATGATAAAAGAATTGGATATAAGATGCACCTCCTCCATGCAAAGAGTAGGAAGTTTAAGCGGCGGAAACCAGCAAAAGGTATGTGTTGCAAGAGCATTGACATTGGCTCCTGAGCTTCTTTTGGTTTCTGAGCCTACAAGAGGAATTGATATTGGAGCCAAAAAATTAGTGCTTGACTTATTGAAGCAATTAAATAATGAAGGTATGACCATAATAATGACTTCTTCGGAGTTAGCTGAGCTGAGAAGTATATGTGACAGAATTTTAATAATTTGTGAAGGTAAGGTTGAAGGAGTACTTCCTCCTGATGCACCGGATGCTGAATTTGGTTTGATGATGTCAGGCAGCGGAAATGGAAATATGGAAGGGAGGGAAGCATAATGGTAGATATAAGCAGAAAAGGAACAAGCTTTAATGATATAGTTAAAAAAATAGGATTCCCTACTATTTTTATTGGCGGATTCTGGATATTGCTGCTTATTGCAGGAGGAGCTTTAGGAATATCTATTAAAACTTTAATAAGCGATACAATAAAACGTGCCGGCATGAACGGTATACTGGTTTTAGCCATGGTTCCTTCAATACAATCAGGAACAGGTCCCAACTTTGCATTGCCGGTAGGTATAGTATGCGGTTTATTTGCCACAGTATTGGCTATAGAATTCGGGTTTACCGGATGGGCATGGTTGTTTGTGTCAATTGCTTTTTCCATTCCATTGTCAGTTGTCGTAGGATACCTGTACGGCAAGCTTTTAAATGCCGTTAAAGGCTCCGAAATGACAATTGCAACATATACGGGGTTTTCAATTGTTGCGGCAATGTGCCTTGCATGGCTTATGATACCCTTTAAAAGCCCAAATATGGGATGGTTTATTGGAAATGGATTAAGAGAAACAATACAGTTAGATGTAATCGGCGGAGACAAAATATTAAGTAACTTTTTGAGCTTCTCATTATTTGGAGAAAACGGGTTAATAACCGTAGGCGGTGAAAAAGGAATAATAATCCCAACGGGTATGCTTATAATATTTTTCCTGTGCTGTTTTATAGTATGGATTTATTTCAGGTCTAAATCAGGTATTGCCATATCTGCCGGAGGCATTAATCCTAAATTTGCCCAATCTTCAGGAATTGATATTGATAAATGCAGGATAAAAGCAAATATTTTATCAACAATTATGGGAGCAATAGGAATTATAGTATATTCACAGGGTTACGGCTATACACAGCTTTATACCGCGCCCCTTATGATGGCATTTCCTGCTGTTGCCGCTGTGTTAATCGGCGGAGCTTCTGCTCAAAGGGCAAAGGTATCTCACGTAATAATAGGCGTTATAATATACCAGGGTCTTTTTACCACGGCGCTGCCCGTGGCCAACCAATTGTTTGAAGGCATGGACTTATCCGAAATACTGCGTATGGTAATCCAAAACGGTATAATCCTTTATGCATTGACACAGGTTAAAGGAGGCGATAATTAATGAATAATGAAAATATATCAGAAAGATTAAACAAATCTAAAGTATCAACATGGGTTGCAGATAACATTGTTTCATTAATATTTGTTGCCTTTACTCTGTTTGGATTTTTAGTGTCAGACGGTGTAACAATGAACTTTTTCCTGACAGAATTATCAAGCCGTTTCTTCAGGAATGCATTCCTTGTTTTAGCTCTTGTAATACCTGTTGTGGCAGGTCTCGGACTTAACTTCGGTATAGTTGTAGGTGCCATGGCAGGGCAAATTGCAATTGCCATAGTATTGTATTTTGGGTGGGGAGGTCTTAACGGACTTCTTCTGACAATGCTTATAGCATTGCCCATAGCAACACTTTTTGGATATTTAACAGGAATGTTGTACAACAAGACAAGAGGCCAGGAAATGATTGCCAGCTTAATGGTAGGTTATTTTGCCAACGGTATATATCAATTCTTATTCTTGTTTGTAGTAGGGGTAATAATAAAGGTTCCCAAAACCCATCCCATGATTAAGCCTGACGGAGTTGGTGTGAGAATGACAGTTGACATGGGAGCTTATGACAAGGGTGGACTTAAATACACATTGGACAAAATTTGGGAAATACCTTTCATGTGGGCTATTTTGGCAATATTTGCAGCCATTTTGCTTCTGCAGTTATGGAAAATAATAAGAAATAAGAAAAATCCTGCCTTGTACAGATACAATAAAACAATGACTGTAATAAACATTATTCTATGCTTGGCTATGATTGCAATAAGCGTTCAGGCAATCACAACCAATTCAAGTTTAATGATGGTAAGAAAGGTTCCGGTAGTAACGGGATTATTTATAGTAGCATTATGTATATTCAATGAATTGATTTTGAAAACAAAATTGGGACAGGATTTCAGAAGTGTAGGACAGAGCCAGCACATTGCTGAGGTTTCAGGCATCAATGTTGATAAAACAAGAATAATAGCAACAATAATGTCAACAGTCTTTGCCGCTTGGGGACAAATAATGTACCTGCAGAATATGGGAACCCTTAACACATATGGTGCTCATACACAAATTGGAATGTTTTCTGTTGCAGCTCTATTGGTTGGAGGTGCTTCAACTCAAAAGGCAGGAGTAAAGCATGCAATAATGGGTACGATTTTGTTCAACTCAATGTTTATAATGTCTCCTGAAATCGGATTATCACTCTTTGGTAATGCATTGCTGGGAGAATATTTCAGAACCTTCATGGTTTATGGAGTTATAGGTCTTGCTTTGGGACTCCACGTTTGGAGAACAAACAAGAAAGGCAAGGTCACTTTGAATTAGAGTAAGTATGAGATTCTTCGGGCTAAAGCCCTCAGAATGACGCCTTGTCATCCTGAGCGCAGCGAAGGATCT
>JAQVRY010000037.1:8181-13579 GCA_028700795.1 Tissierellia bacterium
TGAGATTCTTCGGGCTAAAGCCCTCAGAATGACGCCTTGTCATCCTGAGCGCAGCGAAGGATCTCATCTTCTTTTTTTGTCCTTGAATATTAAAACTTACAGTAGTATAATCATCTAAGGAAAATATGGAGGAAAACATGGATACAAAGGGAAACATGAAGGATAAGGTTTTAATACTTTCCATTGAATCATCCTGTGATGAAACTGCTGCTTCAGTTGTTGAAAACGGAAGGAATATTTTATCCAGTATCATATCATCTCAAATAGAAATTCATAAGGAATTTGGTGGTGTGGTACCAGAGGTTGCTTCAAGAAAGCATATTGAAAATATAAATGATGTAGTAGCTGAAGCATTGATTAAAGCTAATGTAGAGCCGAAAGATATAGACGCTGTTGCTGTAACCTACGGTCCCGGTTTAGTGGGAGCTCTTTTAGTTGGAATTAATTTTGCAAAAGGACTTTCCTATGCATGGGGAAAACCCTTGATTGGTGTAAATCATATTGAGGGACATATAAATGCAAATTATATTGAAAATAAAGAGCTTCAGCCCCCCTTTCTATGTCTTGTGGTTTCGGGAGGTCATACTCATCTGATTCATGTAAAGGATTATGGTGAATATAAAATTTTAGGAATGACCAGAGACGATGCTGCAGGAGAAGCTTTTGACAAGGTGGCAAGAGCAATAGGATTGGGATATCCGGGAGGACCTTTGATTGACATAGCCGCCAAGGCGGGAAACAAGGATGCAATCAAGTTTCCAAGAGCAATAATTGACGATGAAACATTGGATTTCAGTTTCAGCGGTTTAAAATCAGCAGTTCTGAATTATTTACATAATTCACAGCAGAAGAATGAAACCGTTAAAACTGAAGATGTTGCGGCAAGTTTTCAGGAGGCAGTGGTTGACGTGTTGGTTATGAAAACAATAAAGGCAGCAAGACAGGAGAATTTAAGCACCATCGCATTAGCCGGGGGGGTTGCATCAAACAGCCGTCTCAGAGAAAGACTTCAGGAAAAATGTTTAAGCCACAACTATATATTTATTAAGCCTTCTCCAATATTATGCACAGATAATGCAGCCATGATTGGATGCGCCGGATATTATAAATATTTAAGCAAAGAATTTGCAGATTCATCCTTAAATGCAATGCCAAATCTAAAACTTGCAAATTAATTAACAGTTTATTTGAAAAAAGTATCAACAGCTGTGGATAAAGCTGTTGATATAAGTAAAATAGCAAAAAGTTATACACAACATACTAACATCGAGTGGATAACTTTTTTTAATTATCTATGAATTCTTCCCATAGAGTATATAATTCTTGCAGCTCCTCTTTACGAATGTTTAATTTTTCATTCAGGTTCATAATTAAAAAACTGTCATTATATGTCGAAGGTTGACATAATCTGGTTTCTAATTCATGAATTTCATTTTCATGCATATGAATCTTTTCTTCAAGCTCGCGTATGGTTTTTTCCCGCTGTTGCCTGTCTCTAATAATTTCTCGTTCCTTTTTCTTTTCCGCATTTATTTGCGTCTTTGTCTTAGTTAAAGATTCAACATCATCTGTTTCATCAAGCTCTGCTTTTTTCCCCAAGTAGTAGTCATAATTGCCAAGATATTCAAATGTTCCGTTTTCTGATAAATCATATATCTTATTCACAACCTTGTTTAAAAAGTATCTGTCGTGAGAAACAACCAATATGGTTCCTTCATAGTTAATAAGTGAATCTTCTAATACTTCCTTAGAATCAATGTCCAAATGATTCGTAGGTTCATCCAACAGCAAAAAATTTGCATTGGAAGTCATAAGCTTTAAAAGTGACAGCCTTCCTTTTTCACCGCCGCTTAAATCTTCGATGCTCTTATAAACATCATCTCCGTAAAACAAAAATTGTGCAAGATACTTCCGGATTATATAATAATTTAGGGTAGGAGCTTCATCCCATATTTCATCGATTACAGTATTTTCATTATTTAAATTCGTTTGCTCCTGGTCGTAATATCCGATATTGACATAATGACCAAATGTTATTTCCCCGCTGTAATTCTTTATTATATTGGCAATGATTTTTAGAAGAGTTGATTTGCCTATACCGTTAGGTCCTATAATTCCAACCTTTTCTCCCTTATATATATTTAAATTAACATTTTTAAAAACTTGTTGACCATCAAAGGATACAGCTGCATCTTTTACACTTAACACATCTCTGCCGCTGTTGATTTTCGGTGTAAACTTTAATTTGACCTTTTTGCTTTCAACAGATGGCCTATCCATTTTTTTGATTTTATCCAAAGCCTTTTGCCTGCTGAATGCCTGTCTGATATTTCGCTTGCTTCCGTATGCATGGAGGCGTCGAATCATTTCTTCATGTCTTTCAATTTCCTTTTCATATTCATCATATTGTTTCATTTCCTGGTCAAGTTCAATTTTCCTTCTTTTCATAAATTCCGTATAATTTCCGTTATATGCTTTTAAGGATGTGTTTTCCATAAGAAAAATTCTGTTTACTGTGTTGTCAAGGAAGTATCTGTCGTGAGAAATAATTATTACTGCACCTTTAAAATTCTTTATATATTTTTCAAGCCATGAAATTGCTTCAATATCTAAGTGGTTGGTAGGTTCATCCAACAAAAGAATATCCGCTTTTTGTAAAAGAAGCTGTGCAAGCATAACTCTGCTTTTTTGACCGCCGCTTAAAATATTTATAGGTTTATCAAATTCATCCTCTGAAAATCCAAGACCCTTTAAAACACCTTTAATAATGCTTCTAAAACTGTAACCGTCAGCTTCAACAAACTGTTCGCTCAATTCTGAATATGTGTTCATGAGAGCTTCAAGTTCTGCAGAGTCTTTTTTTTCTGTAAAACTGCTGATTTCATGGGATAAATCATGGAGTTTTTCTTCTAATCTAATGACATCATCAAAAATAACGAGCATTTCATCCATAATGCTCATATTGCTTTCAATGATTGTATTTTGCTTTAAATAGCCAAGTTTCTTACCCTTTGCCACATATATTTCGCCGGAATCGGGCTCCAAGTTTTCTGTCAATATATTAAACAAGGTTGTTTTACCTGCTCCGTTAAGACCGATTAATCCAACCTTTTCATTATCATTTACGGTAAAAGAAATATTTTCAATTATATTTTCAACCACATAGGCTTTTGAAACATTGTTGCATGATAGAACAATCATAACCTTATCCTTTCCAAATGCTCATTTATATTCACTCAATCCGTCATCCTGAGCGGAGCGAAGGATTTCATCTTTTAACCTTAGATTAGGCAGTCTCATTGGGGTTAGGGCATTTTTCGGTGTCACATTTAATTATATCATAAAAAATTAATATTTTGGTATCTTTTTTTAGAGTATAAAATATGATACAATATAACGAGGCAAAAGATACCCCCTCGTCTTTAGGCGACGGGTACTGATTAAATTTTTTTTGATTTGGAGGAAGAATGGGAAAACTATTTGGCACAGATGGAGTAAGAGGTATTGCAAATAAAGATTTATCCCCGGAACTGGCATATAAATTAGGACGAATAGGAGGATATTTTTTAACTAAAGGAGTAAAAAGACCAAAGATGGTTGTTGGCTTGGATACGAGAATATCCGGAGATATGCTTGAAGGAGCACTGTCTTCAGGATTAAATTCAACCGGAATAGATGTTTTATATTTGGGAATACTGCCCACACCTGCTGTCGCGCGCATGATTAAAATACTTGATGCTGACGGAGGAGTGATGATAACCGCATCTCACAATCCCGTTGAATATAATGGAATAAAGTTTTTTAACAAAGATGGACTTAAATTAATGGATGAAACAGAAGATTTAATTGAAGAATATATACTGAATAATTTGGACATTGAGAACATGCCAATTTCAGGGGACTTAGGAAGAAAAATATACGTTGAAGATCCATTAAGAAAGTATCTGGATTACATAAAGAGTACAATTAATGTGGAGCTAAATGGTCTTAAAATCGCAGTTGACTGCGGAAACGGTGCTGTTTACAAAGCTGCACCTCAGCTTCTTCACGAGCTGGGAGCACAAGTATATGTAATCCACAATGACCCAAACGGAATAAACATAAATGTAAACTGCGGCTCTACAAAACCGGAAGAAATCCAAAAACTTGTTTTAGAAACAGGAGCTGACGTGGGACTTTCCTTTGACGGGGATGCGGATAGATTGATTGCAACAGATGAAAATGGGAAAATTATTGATGGCGACCATGTTCTTGCCATATGTGGAACATGCTTGAAAGAAAAAGGGAAGCTTAAAAACAACACCATAGTTGGAACTGTTATGACCAACTTAGGGCTTGATATCTGCCTTAAGGAAAAAAACATTGATATTGTAAAAACCAATGTTGGCGACAGATATGTTTTGGAAGAGATGTTAAAGAGTGGTTATTCCTTAGGAGGAGAGCAGTCAGGACACATTATTTTTCTAGATTACAACACCACAGGCGACGGACTTTTGACAGCCATTCAGCTGTTAAGTGTAGTAAAACAAAAAAATGCAAAGCTTTCAGAGCTTTCCGCAATGATGAAAAGTATGCCCCAAGTATTGGTAAATGCCCATGTTTCGGAAGAGAAAAAGAATGATTATTTAAATGATAACATAATAATAAACAAAATAAAAGAAATTGAAATCCATTTTAACAACAATGGCAGAGTGCTAATAAGACCATCAGGTACTGAGCCTCTTGTCAGAGTTATGATTGAAGGAGAAAACCAGGAAGAAATAAATCTCCATGCCTCCGAATTAGCAAAGCTAATAGAAGAACGCCTGCAATAGGAGTAATTTTAGGGACTGTTCTTTTAAAAAAGAATCGTCCCCGTTATTTTCTTAAGGGGATTTCCATGTATGGAATATAGATGGAATGTTCCTTTGGTTGATGGTAGACTGTAATTGAATTTAGAGTGTATTCTAAGGAAGAAGTTAGTTTTATTTCTGCCCTTTTTCTTATTGTGGCTATATCTACAGATCGTTTAGGTCTTTGTTTTACAATTGTTAAATGCGGGATAAATTCTCTTCTTTCATGCTGCAAATCTAAATTTTCATATATTTTCTTATGTAAATCAATTAAACCGGGAGAATCGACACTTACATATAAAACTCGGTTTCCAAACTGATCAAGAGCATTTAGCTTAATATCAAATGGCTCAATTGTTTTGCATACTTTAATTACCTCCTCAATAAAATCATCCTCATCAGGAAGTGCGGGAGGAGGAACCAAAGTAATATGAGGCTCTGTTGAAAAAAACCTGAAATCCGCTCTTAGCATTTCTATTTTATTTTTATAGTTTTTAGGTATTGGAACTCCTATGAAATATTTCATATTAATCCTTTCTATATATGATTATGATTATTCGCACTGT
>JAQVRY010000150.1 GCA_028700795.1 Tissierellia bacterium
TCCTTTTTAAAAAAATTTAAAAATGTTTTGACAACCTTGAAAAGTTGTGGTATTTTTATTATATGGGAGCTTAGCTCAGTTGGGAGAGCATCTGCCTTACAAGCAGGGGGTCATAGGTTCGAGCCCTATAGCTCCCATTAATATACGGCATGTGCCGTATTTTATTTTGTACTATATGATATCATAAAAATAAGAAGTAAGTAACTTTAAATTTAGCAAATATTTTAACTCCAAGAATAAATATAATGATTTTAGAAAAAAAATAAAAAAATATGTTGACAAAATAAATAAAACAACATATAATCTTATAAAAATGATTAATTGTGTATAATTTAATGATTGGAAGAGTAGATTAAGTAAAGCTTCAGCGAGCCGGAGCAGAGTGTGAGTCCGGCAGTGTAGTTTATTCGAAAAGAATCCATGAAAAGATTCTCAGAAGTAGCAGTATGAGAGTACGGTTAAAAACCGTTATTATGAAAGAGCGAAGCAACTGCTTCATAAAAGAGTGGTACCGTGGTGTAAACACTGCCTCTTTATGAGCAGTTTTTTTATGCTTATTTGGAGACTGCGCTATGATCTAACCTAATTTATTCGACTATTTTCAAAATGTTATGAATATTCACATATGCATGAATATGCATCGCAATCATTTAATTAGTATATCAAATATGGAGGAACAGAAAATGAAAAAAGAAAAAGTAGTATTAGCATATTCGGGGGGACTGGACACATCAATAATAATCCCTTGGCTAAAAGAAAATTATAACGATTTTGATATTATAGCTTGCTGTGTAAATGTAGGTCAGGATGATGACATGGAATTTGTTAAGAATAAGGCCTTATCTTCCGGTGCAAGCAAGGTATATATCGAAAATGTAGTTAATGAATTTGTTGAGGAATATGTTTATAAGGGAATTAAGGCAAATGCGGCATACGAAGGGAAATACCTTTTAGGGACAGCTTATGCAAGACCGTTGATTTCAAAAAAACTTGTTGAAGTTGCTCATAAGGAAGGAGCAAAATATATTGCCCACGGTTGTACAGGAAAAGGGAATGACCAGGTACGTATTGAAACTGGAATAGCAGCATTGGATCCAACAATTGAAATTATTGCACCATGGCGTATATGGGATATAAGCTCAAGGGAAGAAGCAATTGATTATGCCGAAGCAAAAAATATAGATTTAAATGGAATAACCAAGGAAAGAATATATTCACGTGACCAAAATATTCTTCATATAAGCCATGAAGGAGGAATGCTTGAAAACCCTGGAATAGAGCCAGATTTTGAAGAATTGTTATTAATGACCAACACCGTTGAAAAGGCTCCTGATTTAGCTGAATATGTGGAAATTGAATTTGAAAAAGGAATACCGGTAAAATTAAACAGCAAAAAATTAAATGGGGAAGATATGCTTAATTCATTAAATAAAATTGGTGGCACCCATGGAATTGGTGTATTAGATTTATTGGAAAACAGACTGGTGGGTATGAAATCAAGGGGAATATATGAAACTCCAGGTGGAACTATACTTTTGGAAGCACATAAATACCTTGAAAGTTTTGTGTTGGAAAAAGAAGAAGCACATTTTAAGGAAATGGTTGGTCAAAAGTATGCCGAATTGGTATACAATGCAATGTGGTTCAGCGGTTTTAAGTATGCGCTTGATGCATTTATAGAATCAACCCAAGAAAAGGTATCAGGAAAAGTTAAACTTAAGCTATATAAAGGAACAATTAAGTTTGCAGGAATGACTTCTGAAAATGCATTGTACAATGAATCAATTTCATCATTCAGTACCGGTGAGCTATATGACCAAAAGGATGCATCAGGATTCATACATTTATACAGCCTTCCATACAAAATTCAGGCTTTTAACGAAATGAACAAAAACAACAAGTCATCAGAAGTTGTTTACAGTTTTAAAGAATAGTGTTATGAGGTAATCCTATCAATAAGAGACATAATAAAAGGGGGGATATTCCTTTAATGCTTACTCAAAAGAGTAACCCTACATTAAAGGTGTGTCCCCCTTCTTCTATTAAAAACTACATTATTCTATCTAAAACTTTCTTAATTATTGCCGGTGCTGTCCTGCATTTTTCCTCAGAAACGGCACATACTGCAAAACGAAGTCCTTTTTTTAGTGATATCGCAAATAAATTTTCTTTTATTAACTCATCAGATAATTTTTTTGCATCCTTGCAAGGTATACTTACAAAGAATCCATCTCTGTAAGGTAAAATCTCCAATCCAACTTCCTTTGCTCCTTCAACAAAAGCATCAGCTCGTTTTCTTAGCATTATCTTTGTTTCATTTACTTCCGCTTCATATGCCTTTGTTTTCTCAGGATCATTGGCTATACGAGACATTATTTCCATGGCAGCTCGTGTACCGTTAGACCAGTTTGCCCTGTTTGAATGCATGCATGAATAATAGAACTCTTCAGCTATTTCTTCATCAGAAGATATTCCAATTGCTGCACCTGAACGCATGCCATACATTGTGTATCCCTTTGACATACTGAATGCAACAATAATTAAAATATTTTTAGGCAGTCCTGAAAATTTAGCAAAGAATTTTCTTCTTTCATCTCCGATTCCTGCATAGTCTATGTATGCGCAGTCAACCATTATTATAATTTTATTATCAGGATCTTTTGCATTTTCTTTAGCAATATTTAAAACTTCATCCCATTCTTCATCAGAAAGACTATATCCTGTAGGATTGTTGGCAGGAGTGTTTATTACTGTAACCAGCCTTTTCTGCTTATTCAGTAATTCTTCAAATTTCTCCTTGAATGATTCCATATTAAATTCATTCTTGCTGTTGAATAATTCATAATTAGTAACTGTTCTGCCG
The DNA here is from genome assembly GCA_028700795.1 of Tissierellia bacterium. GTDB lineage: Bacteria > Bacillota > Clostridia > Tissierellales > Sedimentibacteraceae > Sedimentibacter. Next base: position 2,864 of record JAQVRY010000150.1, read on the forward strand.
TATTCTTCGGAAATGGTTACATATGGAGCCCAATACCAGTCGCTCACCAGAATGGAATCTCCGGGATTTGTATAATTATATATTCCATGCCTTACGGAGCCTGTGCCCCCTGGTGTTGCTACAGCCCTTGTATATGCATTAGGTTTGTATTTTCCAAAACATACTTTTTGTACAGCTTCCAAGAAATCAGGCTGACCTGCCACCTGAGCGTATGCTGCAATTGCTGCATTCGGCAATGATCTTAATTCTTGATATACGGTATTTAAACAAATAAGATCGCCATTATCATCAACCAATGCTCCAAGAGTTGAATTAATTACATTTTCTTTTCCGTACTTGTCTATTGCTTCTTTTGCTTTAGCTGCAAGTCCAAAAATTGCATCATTTACTTTTGGCCATACTGCGTGATCTGCAACCATATTATATGCCATTACATCACCTCGTTTTTTTCTTCAATTTTAACATTTAACAAAATATAAGTCAATACGATAAGTCATGGAA
>JAQVRY010000038.1 GCA_028700795.1 Tissierellia bacterium
GTCTTTTGACAAGAAGCGTCCTATATATTTGTCATCCTGAGCGTAAGCGAAGGATCTCAGGTTTTAACCGCAACCGCTACAGTATTACTAACGACACTATAATCGCAGCACCGATTCCGCAGAGCACAGGCACTAGATTTTTCCTTGCAAGTTCTTGTGGACTTATATTACAAATTGCAGCTACAGGTATAACAGCCCAAGGAATTATTGTTCCTCCGTCAACCCATACGGTTATTATTTGACCTAATGCAGCCAATCCTGCTATATTTATATCGATAATATTTGAAAATGTATAAGCCAAGGTTCCTACAATTGGAAGTCCTGAAAATCCTGAACCATCTAAACCTGTTATGAGCGCGACAACAGTCTGGGTTAATATGGCTGAAAGTTTGGTCATTTGGATGCTTTCCGATAAAAATATACTTATGTCATTCAATATTCCAGGTGCTCCTGCTCCTAATACAGCTGTAGCTCCATCCTGATTACCTAAGAAGAAAAATCCTCCTATGAATAGCACGGGAGCAAAAACAGTGATTCCAAATTTGAAACCTTCTCTAATGTAATCCACTATCATTTCAAAACCATCTTTAATTTTAAAGCTTGTTAAAACAGTCAAAAGCATTATGATTATTGAGGTTCCTCCTACAAGAGCAGTTGCATCGCCGCCTGCTAAATTGAATTTTACCATTGCCACAATATCAATTAAAAATACTATTGGAGTCAAAACAGCAACATACTTCGCTGTCTTACTTTGAGTTATCGTTTCATGCTTGAAATTTTCGTCTGCAGCAGGTGCAATTTGGGGAGCTTTTTTTAAGTCTCTTTTCATTAATAAAAATGCAGCTGCTATAGTTACAATAGACATTGTAAGCCATATGGGCACTGATGCTCTAATAATTTCAGTTACATCAATACCTGCTCCCGTAGCGGTTATGGTTGGTGCTCCTTGTATAAAAAAGTCACTGGAAAGTGCAATACCATGACCGAATAAATTCATGGCAACTGCAGCATAAATAACAGGCAGACCTGTAGCAACTGCAGCAGGAAGCAGAACTGCCCCTATCAAGGGAACTGCGGGGCTGGGCCAAACTAGCCAAGATATTATCATCATTGCCACACCTATTCCCCAAAATGCCATAGTTTGATTAACCATAATTTTTTTAATCGGTGACATTATTAATATATCTGCACCGACCGCCTGCAGGGACTTAGACATGGCAACAACCAATGAAATAATAAGTATAATACCCCAAAATTCATTGCCTGAATAAATAATAGTGTTAAATATAGACTGTACAGCAAATACTGCACTGCCCGAGTAAAGAAAACCCATGGCAAAAATACCGACAATACATGGAATTACAATTTCTTTTTTCATGAGCATAATAACAAGAATAATTACTACCATTATCATATACAAGTAGTGAAGAGAAGTTAAAGCCATATGATACCTCCTTGGAATTAAGTAGAGGGACATTTTGTGTGGCCCTCTACTTTATGTAAATCTGGGGACATTCTTTTAATAACTATCTCAAAAAGAGTTAACCTATATTTTGTGTGTCCCCATACCTCTGAGATATCTTTTCAAAGCATTCATTAACACCGTCAAAATCCATGCAGTCAGTATAAAATACTTCTAAAAGGTCATGTAATTTTTTTGTTTCAGAAAGCTTATCCAGAGCATTTTTTATTAATAAATCATATAAATGAAGATTTTTTTCAATTTCTGAAATCCGTGTCTTTATGCTTTCAGAATCCATAATGCTGTGAATATCAAAAACTTGATTATATTTTTCATTCATGTGAATTTCTGCAGTAACAATTATAAGGTTTTTCTCCGGCAAATATATATGCTGTAGCTTTTTCGGGTTTAGAGGTCTGTAATAGCATTCCGCTGTATACCCATTTTTTAATGCCTCATTTAAAATTCTTTCAAGGAATACAGAAGAAAAGTTTGTATCATTATCTACAACCGCCCATACTTCATTGTCTTCAAAGAATCGTTCCGTATGGCTTATATATCCGTTCGCCGTAAAAGATTCGGTAAACAGTTTTCTAATATTGCCGCTGCTTTTACAATATGAATGAGCAAACAGTTTAGTTACTGCTTTTTCACACATTTCATTAAACTTATCAACATTCACATACAAATCGTAAATTGAGCTGATTTCATCATGAACAATACCTGCAGCCTTTAAATATCTGTAAGCACTTATATATTTATTTGATTTAGCTTTATTGGTTTGGATTATGGCTGTCTTATGTTTATTTAGTTTTTGAACGTCAAGAAAGGAACCGAGATTAATGATTTCATCAACTGCTCCAGGAATGACAGGGTCAATGGTATGAGGTGCAGTACCATCAACAAAAAGAGTTTTAAGTTCAGGAATCAAAATTCCGTCAAGACTTACATTATCGCTTGAGCAGTGTATGTATTCTATTGAATAGTTCTTATCCGTCATTTTTTCTGCAAACTTTTTCATGAAATGATTTTTGCCTACTCCCGGTCCTCCTTTAAGAATATAAATGTGTTCAGCTTCTTCCGGCTTTAATAAATACTCAAAATAACTGAAAAATCCTTCAGCTGTATTGTTGCCTGCAAATACATGTTTTTCTTTCATTTTTTACCTCCTAAATGATATTTTCATTATATGAAATTTTTTTATTATTGTTAAAAAAATTGTGTGTCATCCTGAGTGTAACGAAGGATCTCATCTTTTATGAGATTCTTCACTGCGTTCAGAATGATACTTTCATGTATTCATAGCAATGACATATTTTGAAATATTATTGTTATTAAATTAAATGTATTTAATTATAAAAAAAGTATTCAAGGGCATAATATTTTAGAAAGTTCAACTTTCAATAATGAATAAGGAGACATATTATGCAAGGCAAAGCACAAAAAATGGATCATCATAATCCCGGCATAAAATGTGTTGTAAACACATGTTACTATTATGCTGACGGGGATCACTGCAACGCTCAGAAAATCGAAGTGCAAAGGCGTGATGCAACTTCATCAAAGGAAACAGATTGTGCAACATTCACTCAAGACCATCAAAGCATGTCATAAAATGCCCTAACCGGCGAGATGCCCTTACTCAAAAAATTGTCCTTTAAAATAAAGGACAATTTTTTTTAGGTCTTAAGTAATATTGATATCGTTCTAAATCTGTGTTATTATGTAAAAAAATGAGGAAGATATGAAAAAGATTACTAAAATAGAGTACCAGAAAAAAAATAAAGAAAGATTCAATATATACATAGATGATGAATATGGGTTTTCTGTTGATATAAGCATATTGATTAAATATTCGCTCAAAAAAGGTATGGAATTAGATGATGCTCTCGTTGATGACATTTTGAGCTCCGAAGAAAAAATAAGCGTTTATAATTACGGGATTTCTGTGCTTTCAAGATATGCCAAAAGCGAATGTGAACTAAGGCTTAAAATGAAAAACAAAGGCTTTGAGCCTCAGTTAATTGACAATGCCATAAGCACACTTAAAGAGCGCAAATACTTAGATGATGAAAGATATTGTGAAATGTTCATAAACGACAAAATTAATATTTCCAAACATGGTGTGCGTAAAATAAAGGAAGCTTTGTATTACAAAGGCATTGACAAAGAAATAATAGAAGAAAAGATTAAGAATATTTCAGCAGAGAGTGAAGAGGAAAGAGCTTTTATTTTGGGAGAAAAAAAGCTATTAAAAATAAAAGAAAATGATAACCGCAAAAAAATGGCAAAGTTGTCGAATTATTTGATAGGAAAGGGCTTTGAATATGAAACGGTAAATAAAACACTAAGAAAACTATTAAATAAAAATGACGATTTCTATTAAGGGGGTATACATATGAAAGAGTTTGCTGATTATATATCAGATGCATTTATTCATTGCAGGATGAGCTATCATGAAGGTAAATTTGATATTAAAGCTATTTATGCCAATAAACAATTAGAGGAAATTACCAACAAAACAACAGACCAAATAATCGGAAGGAAAATGACAGAAGTATTCCCAAATCTTTCAGATTCAATATTTGACTGGCCAAAAATATTATGTGAAGCTGCAATGACCAATGAGCATACGATTATTGAACAATATATAAATGTCTTTGAGAAATTTGTTAAATTCAATATTTTTGGGTTTAAAGATGATACATTTTACATAATGATTCAAGATTTAACACACAAAAGAGAAATCAGGAGAATCATTCTTGAAAAGGACAGACAAATCAAACATTTAGAAAATGAAGTCAAATCAAGAGCCAGTATTGAGCCCCTTACTAATTTATATAATTTTCAGTTTATTACTGACTGTTTAAAACACAGCATAGAAAGCTATAAGGATGAAGGAACTGCATTTTGTGTTCTATTGATAGATATTGATGATTTTAAAGAGTTCAACCTTAAACACGGCATGGAAACCGGAGACATGGTTTTGCAGGATGTGGCACATATCCTCAGCTTATCCGCCAGAAAAATAGATGTGGTGGGTAGATATGGAAACGATAAATTTATTATGATATTGAACAATGTTGAGCTTGATATTGCAAAAATAGTTGTTGAAAAAGTAAAAATGGAAATTAGCAGATACGACTTGAATATAAGCAAAAATAGTATTCAGGTAAGCGGAGCTGTTGTGGAATACAGAGGCGAAACATTGGAAGGATTTATTGAAAAGGCTGAGGAATTGCTTGAAAAGGCCCAAGCTATGGGAAAGGGAAGAATATTGTCATAAGGGAGCACTTAAGCTCCCTTTGCTAAGAAAAAATTCGCCGCATATCTAAAACTCCTGCTCCTTGCTCATAGGAAGATGCTTTTATTCTTGAGCATGAATTAAGGAGTATCCTTTTAATATCGAAATGGTTGTAATTTGGATTTTCATTTAAAAGTAAAGCAGCAGCCCCGGATATCATGGGTGCGGACATTGATGTACCGCTCAATGTGGTATAGCCGCTTAAATTTTTATTGGATAAAGACATTATATCAACTCCCGGAGCTATTAAATCCGGTTTGCGGACTCTGTCCAATGTAGGACCTCTGCTTGAAAATTCAGCAATTGTCTCATTTTTAAAATAAGACGCGTCTCTGTCATTCAAAGAACCGACAGAAATTACATACCTGCTCGTTGCCGGAGATAATATCGTATTGTGCAAAGGTCCGCTGTTTCCTACGGCAGCAACCACTATGAGATCTTCTTCAATTGCTCGGTTTGCAGCTTTTACCAATGGGTCTCTCCTTTCCTTATATTGAGCGATTGCACCAAGAGAAAAGTTGATTATTCTAATTTTATAGACCTCCTTGTTTTCAATAATCCATTGAACAGTTGATAGAATATCAGAAGTATTTCCATTTCCGTTTTCATCAAGCACCTTAATTGATAATATATTAGCTTCCGGTGCTATACCTTTGTATTTGCCCTTGGATGAATAACCGCTGCCGGCAAGTATCCCCGCGCAATGAGTTCCGTGTCCGTTGTCATCGTAAAACTTGGAGCGATTGTTCACAAAATCCTTAAAGCCCACTATCCTGTTTTCAGGATATATTAAATCTGCATGAGGTGCGATACCTGTATCAATTATTGCAACAGTAACATCTTTTCCTGTATATTTAGTATTTAAGGAGTAATCGGCTCCGATCGTTTTTCTTGCTTCATCCATTACCGCAAATACCTTTGAATCATATGATATAAATTCAACATCAGGCTCAGCTGTTAATTTAAGGATTGATTCAGTGCTCATTTCACATGCACAGCCGTTTATAATGGGAAGACAGTGCTTTAATTTTTTCGATAATGAACCGATTTGTCCCTCCTTCATTTTTTTGTCGGATTTATAACTTATAATAACGGGTATAATATTATTGCTGCTTGAGGAAAGGCGCCCTTTTATAACTGGACACACTTTATTTAAATCTATATAATTTCTCATAAAATTCACCTACCTAAATTAATTTATGCTTTTAAATAAAGATGGTGTTCATTTTTGAAAAACATGTTATAATAAATATGATAAATGAAGCAAAGACTTAAGGTCTTTGCATTAAAAATTGAGGTGAAATAATGCCTAGAATATTAGTAGTAGATGATGAAAGGCCTATAGCTGAAATAATTAAATACAATCTTCAAAAAGAAGGCTTTGAAGTGCAGACAGCCTATGACGGAGATGAAGCCATAAAGGCAGTGCACAGCATGGAGCCGGAATTAATAATACTTGATATTATGCTTCCTAAGAAAAGCGGATTTGATGTTTTAAAAGAAATACGCATGGAATACGTAATGCCTGTAATTATGCTTACTGCAAAAGAAGAAGAAAACGACAAGGTCACAGGACTCGAATTGGGGGCTGACGACTATATAACCAAGCCATTCAGCAACAAGGAATTAATTGCAAGAGTTAAAGCTAACTTAAGAAGGGTGAAGCTTTCAAAGGTTGAAGAAGAAATGAAAGCAAAGATTATATCTGTGGGGAATCTTACCATTGATATGAACACATATGAAGTGATCAAAAATGATGAAATAATAGATCTTACAAACAGGGAATTTGACCTTCTAAAATATTTGTTTCAAAATTCAGACAGGGTATTTAACAGAGAACACCTTCTTAAAGAAGTTTGGGGATATGAATTCGGCGATTTAAGAACAGTCGATGTAACAGTAAGAAGATTAAGAGAAAAAATAGAAACAGAAGAAGATAAATATATAATAACAAAACGAGGAACGGGATATTACTTTAGGAGCAAATAAATTGGTGAACGAGACTGCGAGATGCCCTAACCCCATTTTTCAAAGGAGCGTCCGCAAGGGAGAAGAAATGTTTAAAAGTATACGATGGAGATTTATTTTAATTTATTTTTTGCTGGTATTTCTTGCCATGTCAATAGTGGGCATTTATATAGTAAATCAGCTTGAAGGAATTCAACTTAACATGAATATAAAAAATATGGATGCTCGAATTCGCTCAATTATTGGCTCATATAGCTCATTAAATACCGGCAACTGGGATGATAATATTGAAGAAATTCAAAAAAGCATAAGTACTGTGCAGGTAGGATATAATGAAAACATATATGTAATTTTAAATGACACAAACAGAACAATTATTGCAGGCAGTGTAGAAGAATCAATTGGAATAAGTGCATTCAACTACAATAAAATAGACAATTATATACTGACTAAATCCTTGGATGGAACCACTCATCATATTGCACCGACAGAACAATTTGAAGATACTGAAAATCAAAGGTTTTATTATCACATGTCTTTTCCTGTGCAGACAGACGGAAGTATAAGAGGATATATATATTTAGTTAATAATATTGATTATATTTATGATACGGTGGATGAATCAAAACAAATTATGACACAAGCCACCATAATTGCTTTGACGATAACCATATTTTTAGGATTAATTCTGTCAACAAGCATAACAGGACCAATCAAGGAGCTTACAGTAAAAGCAAGACAGATGTCTTTAGGTGATTTTGACCAGAAGGTAAATGTAAAATCAGATGATGAAATAGGCCAATTAGGCAATATGTTCAATTACCTTATTGACCAGTTGAAAAAATCAATGTCGAGCCTTCAGCAGGAAAAGAGCAAGATGGAAACCACCTTCACATACATGGCAGATGGAGTTTTAACCGTTGATTTATCAGGCAATATAATACACGCAAATCCTGTTGCAAAGAATATTTTATCAATTGAAAGTACTGATGAGAAATTTAATGATGTAATAGTAAATCTCAAAGACAGTATATCGATTGATTATATTAAGTCTAAGGGTTATCACGGTACAGACTTGGCAGAGAAAAACGGAGAAACTTATAATATAGATTATGCACCTTTCATGAATAACAAAAATGAAATAGGGGGCGTAATTCTTGTGTTTAAAAATATTACCGAACAGCATAGAATAGATAAGCTTCAAAAAGAATTTGTCGCAAATGTATCGCATGAATTAAAGACACCAATCACTACAATTAAGAGCTATTCAGAAACTCTTCTGGACGGTGCATTGGAAGAAAAGGAAACAGCAGAAGAATTTTTAAATGTTATCAATTCGGAAAGCGATAGAATGACAAGGCTTGTGACAGATTTGCTGCGTCTTTCAAAAATGGATTATGAGCAGACAAATTGGCATAAAGAAAGAATTAATTTGCTGGACATGGTTAATATAGTAATTAAAAAACTTCAAATTCAAATAAAAGAAAAAAATATAAACTTTCATTTAAATATTCCAGATGACATTAATATAATGTTTGACAGAGACGGATTTGAGCAAATCCTTTTAAACATTGCAGGAAATGCAGTTAAGTATACGCCTGAAAAAGGAAATGTATGGATAGATGTAAAAAAAGATAACAATAATGTAGTTGTAAGTATTAAAGATGACGGGCAGGGTATTCCAAAAGAAGACCAGGATAGAATTTTTGAAAGATTCTATCGTGTAGAAAAAGCAAGAGCAAGAGGCTTAGGAGGAACGGGTCTTGGACTATCAATTGCTAAAGAGATTGCAGAAGCTCACAACTGTTCAATAGCCGTCAACAGCTGGATAGACGAGGGAACTGAAATGATTATTACAATTCCTGAGTAAAGAGGATACTATGTTAAATATAAAAATTAAAAATACAATACTATTGGTCATGGTACTCATATGTATATATTTAAGCAGCAATGTATGGCTAAAGCTTCCTGAATTCATAAGCCCTAACGCATATGAAGATAACAGTGCCGAAGAAGTGGAAGCAGATATATGGAAAGTATTGAGACCAGTTAAAAATGTAATTAAATATGATGAAAACTACACTGTTTTGTATTCGGATAACAGAGGATTGTGGCAAGAAGCATTAAATGTAATAAATGATGCATTTAATGCTTCAAATAGCAGTATTACAGAAACAGCAGCATTTCCCGCTGAATATTTGAAATTTGATTTCAATACGAATATTCCTGTTGAAATATTCACCACCCATATGAAAATTGAAAACAATAATATAAATAATACCGTAAAAAATATAAAAAATATTATAATTGATTTGAAAGACAACAATTCGATTTACATTTACAATGGTGAAAACAATATAAGAATTCAAAGCGATCAGATTAATTCCAAGGAATTAACAGATATAGTGAGCTCAATTAATTTTGATAACAAGACAAAATATTCCGCAGTGGAAAGAATAGGGGATGAAACAATTCAGGTGCCGGTTCCATTAGAGCAGACAGCATTAAACCCTGTATTTGTTCAGTCAGAGCTTGATGTATTTGATATTGACCGAATAAATGAAATTGCTAAAGATTATTTCAGAAATGATTACGACTATGTTAGAAAATCTGTTGAAGTAAGCGGGAATTTGGTATATGTTTACAGAACAGAAAAAATATTAAAAATTAACGAGGATGGTCTCCTAGACTTTTACGATGCATCAATCGAGCCGGAAAATAGCTCAGACGTTTATAAAAGCTTTGCAGCAGCTGTGAACTTCACGGAAGAATTTTTAGGGTTCCCCAAAAACGGATATTTGAGTAATGTAGAAAAGATTCTCTTGGAAGGAAATGAAGGCTACAGGTTTACATTTTCTTACAATATATTGGAAAGACCGATATTATTCAGCAGAGTAAGGGAGAATTTAGCTCTTCAAATTGATGTTGCAGGAAACAATGTTATTTCATACAAAAGGTTTATTAGAAATATTGATGAAACACAGATGAATAAAATGGCAGAGATAAAGGTTACTCCTGCGATGGATGTAATAAGAGGCAATATTGACACCTCATCAACTGGTGAAGAGAATGCTGATACGTCACTCGGGGAAGGTCAGGAAACAGCTGCACGTCTTAAACCTATTAAGCCGGAAATGATTAAGGAAATAACCAATATTTATCTTGGATATTTTGATTTGTCTCGAATTTCAAGAGAGCAAGTTTTAAGGGTTGTATGGGTTATTGAAACAAATCAAAAAACATTTATATTCAATGCCATATCAGGTGCTTTAATTGAAGAATGGTAACAGGAGAGTCACATGGATTGGAATAAAACAAATACAATTTTAATAACAGCTTTCATAATTTTAAATGTTTTTCTTTTTGTTTCTTCTAAAAACATGACAAATTCAGAGTATGCTCCTATGAAGGATAAGGAATTTGCTCAAGAGATATCATCTTTATTAGATGGGCAAAATATAAAAATAAATGCTGAAATACCGGATGAAACTTATATTCTGCCTGTTTTGGAAACAGAGTATGAAATAATACAGATAGATTCTAAACTATTAGAAAATTTCTTAAATGAAGAAATTGAGCCTGTTGAAGATGTGTACGAATACAGCAATAGTAAAGGAGAAGCTTTAGAAATAATTGACGGCAAGAAATTAAGATTGACCTTACGCAATAAGGTTCAAGATGAAATAAACGAAAATCTAAAAATACAAGAAGTAATCATTAATTTTTTAAAAGAAAAAAATATCGATGCATCCGGATATGTTGAAAGTTTCCGACATACTTCTGAAAATGGCTGCATTTACGCATATACACGACAATATAATGATTATTCAATAGACAATTCCTATATGTATTTTTTTACAGATAATGAAGGAATTTATAAGTTTGAAATGCAGAGAATAATTTCAGTTGATGAAATACCGGAAAAAATTCGCACGATAAATGCCATAGAAGCATTACCGCGAATTTTAACCTATCCTGAAGTAAAAAATAAAGAAATTATAAAAATAGAAATGACATATTATAGTGTTGAAGATGAAAATTGGCAAAATATTGAAAGAATAAATTCTGATCCTACGTGGAAAGTTATTTTTAGCGATGGAACACAAATACATCTACCGGGAATTGAATAAAAAAATATTGCGAGGAAAACTATGTCAAAATTTATTATTGAAGGCGGCGCAAAGCTTAAAGGGAAAGTAAATATAGGGGGATTTAAAAATGCAGCTGTTGCAATTATTCCGGCTACGTTACTTTGTCCGGGAAAGTGCATAATAGAAAATGTCCCTAAGATAGAGGATGTTAATGTATTTTTGGAAATTTTGAGAGAATTAGGGGCAGAAGCGGATTATATAAATGATACGTCATTGTATGTGGATGCATCCAATGTAGAAAATTGTAATTTGGAAAACGGATTATCTAAGAAAATGAGAGCATCATATTATTTGCTTGGGGCTGGATTGGGAAGATTTAAAGGTGCATCTTGCTTGATGCCCGGCGGCTGTGATATTGGCGAAAGACCAATTGACCAGCACATTAAGGGGTTTGAGGCATTAGGAGGAAAAGTTGACATTTCTCCCGAAGGAAGAATATGTGTACAAGCAGATAGATTAGTGGGAGCAAAAATTTATCTTGACGTTGTAAGTGTTGGAGCCACCATAAATATTATGTTGGCAGCAGTATATGCCGAAGGTAAGACAATAATTGAAAATGCGGCTAAAGAGCCTCATATTGTTGATACGGCAAACTTTTTAAACTCAATGGGTGCAGATATTAAGGGCGCCGGAACAGATGTAATACGTATAAATGGAGTAAATAAATTGACAGGATGCACATACAAGGTAATACCCGACCAAATTGAAGCAGGTACATATATGATTGCTGCTGCTGCTACGAAAGGAGATATTATAATAGACGATATAATTCCGAAACATATGGAGCCTATTACTGCAAAGCTTAAAGAAATGGGAATGGGTATAGAAGAGTATGGGGATTCCATGCGTGTTTATTATGATAAGGAATTGATTCCCGTAAATATTCAGACACTCCCATATCCCGGATTTCCTACAGATCTGCAGCAGCCTATGACTGTGCTTTTATCTTCATTATGCGGAGAAAGTACCGTTGTTGAAGGGGTATCCCGGGACAGATTTAAATATGTTGATGAGCTGAAAAAAATGGGTGCATGCATAGAATTTACAAAGAAACAAGCTAATATAAAAGGTACTAAAAATTTAAAGGGAACAGTTGTACAAGCTACGGATTTAAGAGCAGGAGCTGCATTAATGATTGCAGGTCTCATTGCCGATGGATTGACTGAAGTGACAAATATACAGCATATAGATAGAGGCTATGAACATATTGAAAATAAATTTATGAATTTAGGAGCAAAAATTAAAAGAGTTGAAGATTAATAAGTAGGAGGAATTCATTTGAATAAAGTAGTATTAATTCCCGATTCGTTTAAAGGAACATTAACGTCCATTGAAATATGCACTATTATATCAGATAAAATGAATAAGCATTTTCCGCATTGCCATGTAGTATCTATCCCTGTTGCTGACGGAGGTGAGGGCAGTGTGGATTGTTTTTTGTCGGCATTAGGCGGCGAAAAAATATTTGAAACTGTGAGCTCACCGTATTTTGAGGATATGGAGTCGTTCTACGGCTTGATTGGAGACACTGCAGTAATTGAAATGGCTGCATGTGCAGGTTTGCCCTTGGTGGAAGACAGAAAGAATCCAAGTCTAACAACAACTTATGGAGTGGGACAGCTTATAATGTCAGCAGCAAAAAAGGGATGTAAAAAACTTATTGTAGGTTTAGGAGGCTCAAGTACCAATGATGGGGGATGCGGTGCAGCCGCAGCCGTCGGAGTTAAATTCTATGATAAGGAAGGAAATGAATTCATACCTGTGGGGAAGACGCTTATAGATATAGATAGAATTGATTTGTCCCATAGAGCGAAAGAATTAGATAATATTGAAATAATAACAATGTGCGACATAGACAATCCAATGTACGGAACTAAAGGTGCTGCATATATATTCGGACCTCAAAAAGGTGCGGATGAAAAAATGGTAATTGTTCTTGACAAAGGATTAAAACATCTTTGTGATGTTATAGAGAAGGAAACAGACAGAAATTTAAAGGATGTTCCCGGCAGCGGAGCAGCCGGAGCAATGGGAGCGGGTATGATTGCATTTTTCAATTCAAAGCTTCAAATGGGAATTGAAACAGTGTTGGATGCAGTAAAATTTGATGATATTATTGCAGATGCAGATATGATATTTACCGGTGAAGGCAAGCTCGATACTCAAAGCTTAAGAGGAAAGGTTGTTATAGGAGTAGGGAAACGTGCAAAAAATAAGAATATTCCCGTAACCGTCATAGCCGGCGGAGCAGCTGCGAATATAGATGAAGCCTATGATATGGGAGTTACTTCAATATTTACTATCAACAGACTGCCTGAGGATTTTGAAATAAGCAGGTATAAATCCAATGAAAACTTAGAAGCAACCATAGATAATATTCTAAGGCTAATAAAAAGCGTACAGTAATCCAAGCATATTTTTATTTATTAATATGCTATTATTTAAGAAATGCGTAAAATCATATTAAAAATAAATAAATTGAAAGGGGAGTGTATAATGAATACTGATAATATTA
>JAQVRY010000151.1 GCA_028700795.1 Tissierellia bacterium
TTCAAATATATTATTGACATATGTCATAATAGAGGTATAATTAATATAAATAATGAATTAGGAGGTTTATTATGACTTATAGCCCTGCTTTAGGAAGTACGATAAGTAATACAAAAATGAGGACACCTGAAAACGTTTCTCCGTATTCCGGAATGTGTGCCGTATGCACAGCTAATTGTACCGGTACCTGTGAAATAGGATTATCGGCAGTGAGAGGCTCAGAAGCAACATTTCCATATCGTAGAGATATAAATCAATTTGCTTCAGAAAAGGATTATCCCTTAGATTTCTCCCATCTATCTATTAATGGAAGAGTATTTGGAGCTTTGGGATGTGAAGAGAATGCTTGTGAAGCTACCTACTGGAAAGTAAAAACTGAAACTGAATTTGGAATAAAAAACAAAGTTAAAATGAAGATGCCGATAATTTTGCCTGCCATAGCAAAACTGAACTGGCGGGATTACTTTGTAGGGGCTGCTCTTGCAGGAGTATCGGTGGTAATTGGCGAGGACGCTATTCCTAATGATAAAAATTTGGTTTTGGAAAATGGCAAGGTGGTATCATCTCCTTTAGTTAAAGAAATGGTAAACGAATTCAGAAAATACAGCCGGGGGTATGGTGATATCATCATGCAGGCAAACTATGATGATGAAAATTCCGGAGTTTTAGATTACGTAATACCAAAATTAGGCGTAAAATCCGTGGAGCTTAAATTTGGTCAAGCAGCAAAGGGAATTCAAGGAATGGGGAGAATTAACAATTTAGAAGAAGCCCTTGAACTTCAAAATAAGGGATTTTTGGTGCATCCTGACCCATCAGACGAAAAAGTTGCTGAAAGTTTCAAAAATGGAAAGGGTCCCATATTTGAAAAGGTAGGGAAGCTTCCTATCTACAATGAGGAAATTCTCAAAAACCGCATTACACATTTAAGAGAATTAGGCGCAGAAAGGATTTGCTTTAAAACAGGTCCATTTGATCCTAAAGACTTAATTAGAATCCTAAAAATTGCATCGGAAAATGAAGTGGATTTAGTTACATTTGACGGTGCCGGGGGAGGCACAGGCAACAGCCCCGTTAAAATGATGAATGAATGGGGAATGCCTACTGTTTATCTGGAAAGTATGCTCTATGACATTTTAAAGAGAATGGACATAAAAGGCTATTTCTTGCCTCAAGTTGCTATTACGGGGGGACTTACTTTAGAAGACCACGTCTTTAAAGGATTGGCTTTAGGTGCCCCGTATATTCAATTTGTTGCTTTGGGAAGGGCGGCAATGGCTGCTGCAATGGTAGGAAAACAAGTCGGTGAATTGATAGAAGCAGGCAATATCCCTAAAGAATATCAAAGCTTCGGCAGCACAAAGGAAGAAATTTTTGCGGATATAAGAGAATTAAAGCTTTATTATGATAATGCAGAAAATTTACCGACAGGAGCTGTAGGAGTGTATTCATATATCAGCAGGATAGCTGCAGGTATGAAGCAGCTAATGGCTTTAAACCGTAAATTTGATATAAAATACATAGACAGAAGCGATGTTTTCCCTCTTACTGATTTGGCGGCAGAGGTAACAGGATTAGATACATATGAATATGTTTATGTAAGAGAATTAGAGAAACTGTAGTATTGAAAGTCAGTATATATTATTACCTATGCCATTGCTATGAATAACCGTTTTAATTGTCATTCTGAGAGCTTGCTCGAAGAATCTCATATTATAACATGGATAACCTTTGATATCCTTAAAAAGATAAATCTTTGATACGTAAAGGAATATAAATGAAATACAAAGTAAATCAACAAAGGTGCAGGGCATGTAAAATGTGCTTAAGAAGCAGATGCCCTGCCATAAAAATAACCGAGAAGGCTGAAATTAACAAAGAAAAATGCAACGGATGCGGTATTTGTGTCAGTTTGTGTTTAACGGAAGCAATAGAAGAAATAGAATAATTTGAATAATTTTAAAAACTGCAAAAACTTTTTGCAGTTTTTTTTAAAAGGTTATTGACATATGTCAATATTGATGTATAATGAAATTATAAGTGACATATGTCAATAATAAAGGAGGAATAGAAATGCCACGTAGAGATGGAACCGGTCCTATGGGAATGGGACAGATGACAGGACGAGGTTTAGGTTTTTGCGGTAATAGATTTTATGGCAGGAGAAACTGCTATGGAACGGGTTTTGGAAGAAGAGGATTCGGACCGGGATATGGTGCAGGTTATGGATTCGGACCGGGATATGGTGCAGGTTATGGATATGGTCCCGGTTTTGGAGTTAGGCAGGATATTTCAGAGAAAGAATTTTTGAAAAACCAAAAAGAATTCTTAGAATCACAAATTGAGCTTATTGAAAGAGAATTAGAAGATTTAAACGACGATTAGAAAGGTTGGAGGTAAAAATGAAAATAGCAATTCCAACAGAAGACAAGTCAATTAAATCAAAAATTAATGATTCTCTTGGTCGGGCACCGTATTTTCTTATTTATAGCACTGTTACTAAAGAAAGTGAATTTTTAGATAACAGAGCTTTAGTAGAGCAGGGCGGTGCAGGAATCAGAGCTGCACAAGTAATTGCAGACAATGGTGTAAGAGCGGTAATAACCAATCGCTGTGGTGAAAACGCAGAAAAATTATTCAGAAATGCGGAAGTTTTTGTTTACAAAGCTAAAGAGGGAAATGCAGAAGAAAATATAGCATATTTTATTGAAAATGAACTCTCCTTGTTAAATGAATTTCACTCAAGCTTTCATGGCAAAGAAAAATAAATATTGACATATGCCGATTATAAATATATAATTTATTATTGGCATATGTCATAAATATGGAGGAAATTATGAAAATAGCAATTCCGGTAGATGATGGCAATATATGTGTATCATTTGGCAGAACACCATACTTTATGCTTTATGATACAGAAAATAACGAAAGCAGGTTTATTAATAACAGTGCAGCAAACAGTCAAGGCGGTGCAGGTATTAAAGCAGCTCAAATTATTGTAGATAATAATGCAGATGTGTTAATAACTCCAAGATGCGGTCAAAATGCAGCAGAAGTGTTAATAGCAGCTAATGTTAAAATTTATAAGGCATTAAATAATTCAATTGAAGAAAATTTAACTGAATTTAAAAATGATAAACTAAGCATACTAACTGAAATACATTCAGGATTTCATGGTGACAGGGGAAGATAAAATGAAGATTGCTGTTTTAAGCGGCAAAGGCGGAACAGGAAAAACATTTATATCCGTAAACTTAACTTTTGTAGCCGGAAATTCAAATTATATAGACTGTGATGTTGAAGAACCTAACGGACATCTTTATTTTAAACCT
>JAQVRY010000039.1 GCA_028700795.1 Tissierellia bacterium
AAATCGTGCAGTATTATTTTTTTCGGTGACACACTCATTAAAATATTTATTACCGTTTCATCATATGCCGAATTGGTACTCAATTCACTGGAGAACTCTACATTTGACAAATAATTAAGTTTTTGCATACTTTTATCATAAACCTGTATTTTATTATTATTAAACATCACGTTAACAATATCATATTGATTTTCTTCAGAATCTGATATTAATTTTATAATACTTATAAAATCCATGTATTCTTTTTTCATCAAATATGAGTCAATACACCTTTCTACCACTTGTGCTGCATATAGCTTTAGAAACTTTAGTCTAAAGTTTACAAATCCGTTTAGATTTATGTTATTAGACTTTTCTATAACTTCTTTAAATTTATTTTTAATAATTATGTGTATTTTAATATCATTGTCTATTTCCTCTTCAATATCGGATATTATTGAGCCAACTTCTTCCTCGTCAAAGTAAAAATAATTTTCTTTTAAAGCATTTATACCAACTAGCTTAGTGTATTCAACTAATAGCTTGGTTATTCTTGCTGTTATTTTTTCAATGTACTCTTTTTTGTTTAGTTTGTTATCCGTAAAATATCTAATCCTTATATTGCCTTCTTCTGTAGATGATAATTCTATATTAATATCACTCTCATCTATATTTGTTATAATTCTTATATTATTATAAACTTCATGATTTTCATTTTCATTTAATTCTAATGATAATAGCTCCACTTAGTCACTCCTCTCGGTCAAGGGAGGTTATATTATCGGTATCAGCGTTCCTAAATCTGTAATTTGCTGATTTGAAGCTTCATCATAAATATATCCTGACGACTGGATAAATTTTCTTAAGGAAACAGAAATATTCTTATCAAATATTTTACCCGTTGACAAAAATACCTTATCACTAATCAAACCTAAAGAGCCTCCTATAAATCCATTATTATATCCTTTCAAATATACAACCTTTGGATCTATATATATGCAGTCTATATTGTACGATATAAGTTTTTCATGTATCAAGAAGTCCGATGTCAAAGCTTTATTTTCACTGACAGGAGCAATTGAGCACTTTGTATAGCCTTGATTTACATGAATAAATTCTATGCCCGCTTCTTCCAAATAATATTTTAAAACCTGGTCTGTATGCTTTGTGTTATGCACAGCATATCTCCCTATTCTTGCTACATTATATGCTATATCCTCAGGATAGTTTCTGCTAAGAGTTTTTCCACCTTTAATAACTTTTATTCCTAAGCTTGCTAAAACATTTCTGTAATAATCGTAAACATTGGGAGCTGCTACAAACGTTTCAAAATCTATGGGATAAATTACCATATCCGGATGGCCGTCAACAGGCTCATGCAGCTCATTGCATTTTATGGTTTTTATAGGCTCAATATTTAATTTTTTTAAATAATTTAATATTTCTTCATTAGCTCTGTAATCAATAAGTACACAACGAGGTTTTTGTGCTGGTATGTATGGATTCATATTATCTCCTCAATTCGCAGTCTCATTCACCAAAATATTTGCTCCCTTTTGTCGCATATTTTGGGAATGCGGTTGACAAAAAAACGATATAATTTTTAAGATTATATCATTTTAGTTTGTATTAATCTATGATTAATTTAGCCTCCTGCCAAGAGATGTATAATTTCAACATTATCACCGTCATTAACAAAAGTTTCTGCATAATCTTCCTTTTCTATATGATTACCATTGACTTTTACAATTATTTTAGGGAAGGTGAATTTTTTAATCTGCATTATTTTTTCTATGGTTAATCCTTCTTCCCATGGAAAATCTCTGTTGTTTAGTTTAATAATTAAAATCACCTCCGCATGTGACATATTATGGCTAGCTCGCATAATTTAAGGTATGGGGACATAATACTATTGTAAGTCTTTGATTACTTCCATTAATTCAGGAAGTTCCAAATTTAGATATTTTAAATGCTTTAGTGTTGGTACACCGTTAGAATTCCAGCCCCTTCTTTTATAGACTGCATCTATAAGCTTTTCATATTGGTTTTCTCTATATTCTCTCAGTGCTGCCATTTTTTCTTCAGTAGTCTTGCCTTCGGGAGCGTAACCTATTTTTTCTCTAAGCTGTGTATCGTATCTTTCTTGTCTTGATTCGTATTCTTCCTTTGTTACGGGGCCCATTGAGCGGTATGGAATCCTATCGTCCTTTCTTAAGCCTTTACCCATTCTAATGTTGAAAATACGCTGGAAGTTATATACTCTTTCAGATTCTTTTATCATATCGTCAACGCTTAATTTTCTCCCAGTTACACCATATACCACATCCAGGTAATTTTGAACGTGCTCAGGCACTTTTGCCGGCTCATCGGTGTATTTATTGTCTGCAGGTACTATGTCGTTCCAAGGAAGCTTGCAAAAACCATACAGACCGAACCATGTTCTGAACATGGGGTAGTAATGAAGAGCTTCTGCCTTATCCTCAAAGGTTGGTATTTGATTGTTTACCATATCCATGAAAATCAGCCATGCTTCATCATGCTGAGGTCCTTTGTTGGTTAAGCCGTATCCACCCTGCTGAGCAAGAGATTCTTTTGAGCCGTATTCCGAATATTCAAGTCCCTTTTGCTCCATTCCTATATCAAATAAAAACTCTTCATTAGCTCCGTATTTTTCAACGAACAGCTTTTTCATTCTGTTAACTCCCTGACCTACTACTGTTCCAAAGCCTTCTCCTTTAGACATTTGGTGAAGAAGTTCAACTGATGAATAGAAGTTGCCGAAATTTAGCTCAAGTCCTTCTGTGATTTCCTTGTTAATTATGCCTCTTTCATAGCATTCCATTGCAAATGCAGTTGCAGTACCAAACGAAATTGTATCTATACCATAGGTGTCACAATAGAAGTTTAATTCCAAAATTGCTTCCGGGTCAAAAATTGCACAGTTTGCTCCTAATCCTGCAGCATTTTCATATTCGGGACCATCGACAGTAACTCTATGTCCTTTATAAGGCCCTGTTTTTAAAAGGAAATTATCTGCAGCTTTGGCACATGCCATAGAGCAACCGTACCAGCAGCCGTCCTGAACTCCTTGCGTGAGATATTTTTCAATAAATACTGTGGATTTTATTTTTTCTGTGTCCGGATGGCTGCCATATTGAAAGTTCATAACTGGAAGCAAATCATATGCATCCATTACTTCAATAATATTTGCTGTTCCTATTTTACGCATATTATTTTGCAAATGGTCTAAGTCATGAATTTCCTTATGATATTTTATTCCGGTTTTATTTATTATGGACTGTTCAAATGTATTGTTTAAGTCACCTTTTACATTGCTGAATTTTACTATCAGTGCTTTTAGCTTTTTATTTCTAAATACAGTTCCTATTCCGCCTCTGCCTGCTTGTTTAAGTCTTGTTGTCTTTCTTCTTTGGTCGTAAAATGTGAAATTTAAAATTCCAAAGCGGGAATGCTCTGCACCTGTCCCGGCTGTTACAACAGCTACATTTCTTTTGTCCTCTTCATTATCGGCAAACATTTCTGTTAACTGCTCTCCCAAGATATGAGCATCATAAGCTTCCAAGGGTGCTTCTTCAATTGTTACAATCCCATTATTTCCATCAATGTATACAATTATGTCTTTATCAGATTTGCCCTGTATTTCAAGAGCGTCCCATCCTGAAAATTTAAGCAATGGTCCAAAATATCCTCCTACGTTTGAATCTATTGGAATGTCCGTCAAAGGTGAAATACTGCATACCAATGACTTTCCTGTACCTGCATATTGAGTTATTCCACATGCAGGACCTCCTGCAATAATTATTTCATTTTCCGAGTCATCCCACCTTGTCGTAGGAGTTGTTGCATTCCACAGATACCACAAGCCAAAGCCCTTTCCGCCAACAAATTTTTCTTTCATCATTTCGGTTACCGGCTTTGAGTTTATTGTATTATCGGAAATATTTACATACAATGTTCTGTTTGTATATCCTTTGTCTATTTCTCCAAGTTCATATTTATATTCAGCTAATAGTTTATGGTTTTCTTTCATATTTTTAATATTCAATTCTGGCCTCCTATTTATTAAAAACCTTGTCTAAAGGCATTTCTTTTGCTTCTTCATCGCTTTTTTCTGCTATATAAATTGCCTCTGTAGGACATTCCTTGGCACATAAACCGCAGGCTATACATTTAAAGGGCTCTATATAGTCATCATGCTGCCTCATGGACAATTGAGGACAAAATCCCACACACATGAAACATCCCACGCAAATCTTTTTGTCAATTCTTACTACTCCTAACTTGTCCCTTTTTATTGCCATAACAGGGCAAATATCGATGCATTCTCCGCATTGATTGCAAACATTTATTTCAGGGGTGTCTTCTTTGTTGATTTGTATGCATGATTTTTCCGGATTGTCTTCTTTAAAATATGTTTTAGAGCATATGCTTTCACAAGCTCCACATTGGATACATTTACTGTCATCTTTAGCTAAGTATTTCATATAAACCTTGTATGATATAGTAGACAACTAAATCATACATTCCTTTCATTTATTTACGCTCTCTTCATGGTGTTTAACAGATTTTGAAAGCTGAAGGAGCGTAGCGACTGAAGCTTTCAAAATCCGCTCGGCTCTTGCCGATATTAGCTTATCCTATATAATGTAATCAGGCACTGTGGACTTTTTATTTTTTTCTTATAGCTTTGGCTATTTAAAGGAGTGTATTGCCACAGTTTTATCTTAATTATTTATAGTTGGATGACCGCTGATGGTGAAGTATTAGTTCCACCTTTTAGTTTTACTAATGATGCAGAGGGATTCAATACCTTTCTTTCAAAGATTAAATCCTTTGACAAATCAGATACTTTGATTGGTCTTGAATCAACTGCCCATTATGGTGAAAATCTTATTTTTTTCTGTCATAATTATTCTCATATATATTATAGTAATACCTTTCATAAATTTCAACTACTTATAGTAGTATTATGCGTTTAAATTTTTCTATTGGTAATTAATGCCCCCTTTATGTGAAAACATTAGATTCTTCACTGCGTTCATACATTGAAGGAAGGGAGTAAATGCATTGGTGAATGAGACTGCGAGATAGCTCAAACATTTCAAAGGGACTTTATTAGTCCCTTTTTAGATGCTTATTTGTCTGTAATCATTTCACATGCCCTTACAGCCTGTTCCAGCAGTATTGTTGTTGTTATGGTTCCAACTCCGCCGGACGCAGGTGTTAACATTTTTACCTTGCCGAATGCCTTATCATAATCTACGTCTCCACAAATTTTACCGTTTCCGTCATCATTTACACCAACATCAATTACAATTGATGATTCAGTGAAATATTCCTCGTTCATAAACTTTGCCTTGCCTATTGCTACCACTACTACGTCTGCCTGAGAAGTTATAGACTTTATATTTTTTGTTTTTGAATGGCATATCGTCACTGTTGCGTTTTCATTTAACAGAAGCATGGCCAAGGGCTTGCCCACAACCAGGCTTCTGCCTGATACAGCCACACTGGCACCTTGTAAAGGTATGTCATAATATTTCAGCATTTCAATTACTGCCTTAGGCGTACAAGGTGAAAAACCGCTGTCATCACCCTCAAATATCTTTTCTAAGTTTCCCGGCGTCATGCCGTCAATATCTTTTCTGGGGTCTATTTTCTCCAAAATTTCCCTTTCCTTCAAATGCTCGGGTAAGGGCCTGAACATCATTATTCCGTGAATATTTTCATCACTGTTGGCATCTTCAATAGCTTTACTCAATTCTTCCATTGAAACATTTTCCGGAAGTTCTTCAACCCTTCCTTCAATGCCTAAAAGTGAGCAATTTTTCAATATGCTTCTCTCATAGAAAACATCATCTTCTTTGTTTCCTACCCTTATGATAATTATTGTGGGCACAATATTTCTTTCATTAAGGTCTGCAACTCTTGCTTTAATATTTGCCCTGAGATGTTCAGCAACGGGTTTTCCTGTTAGTTTTACAGTTTCTACCGACATATTCTCCTCCTTTACATCTTACAATTTACGGGTTTAGTATTGTTACTACCTTTTCATATAATTCATCAGCAGTTTTTGTTCCTCTATCTACAAGTTTTTCTGCCTTTTCCTTCTGCCTTCTTGCATAATTTTCATCATCCATTGAATTTAAATTGATTAAAACATTGAGATATGCACTGTTTAATGCAGCTTTCAAAAGCTGGACCCCCACACCCACATCGCTGATTATATTTTTTGATGAGATATCTATAATTTCCTCATGGAGAAGTATTGCGTCATATGAGTATTCTAATGTTTCCATAGGTGCTGAACATGCATCCATCAAACATCTTTGAAGTGTTTCATTTTTTAAGGCTTTTTCTTCTTCAGTATTTGAAGGCATTACATATGCTCTGGACAAAGGCTCGAAATATTCTGCATCCTTATCTACCAGGTCTATAAGCTTAACCCTTAATATTTCTCCCCTTTTTATCAGCTCTTCATGTTTGTCTTTTATATCAATGAATTTTTTCTTACCATAAGAGAAATTTGCAACCATAGTATTCAAGGCAGCACCTAATGCTGCAACCATGGCTGCAGCACCTCCTCCGCCGGGAACAGGTTTTTTGGATGCTAATTCATTTGCAAAATCTCTGCATGATAACTCTGTTAACAATATATTCTCACCGCCTTACAAAAAATATTTCTATTCTATTCTTTAAAATATACTTTATTGTATATGAATGGAATTAATAAGCCTCCGCCTATATAATTTCCTATAGCTGCGGGTATTAAGCTTTTAATTGTCATATTTACAATATTTATTGACGAATCAAGCAATGATGCCATTGGAAGATAAAACATATTTGCAACTACATGTTCATATCCGCACAGCACAAAGAGCATAACCGGAAACCAGCATCCCAAAATCTTCCCTGTAGTATCCTTTGATGTAATTGAAAACCATACTGCTAAAGATACCAATATATTGCATAAAATTCCTTTGCTTACAACCTGCATAAACGGCAAGGATAAGAGCAAATGTCATCAAACAATTACCTGTAAATAATTCCCCGCCTACTAAAACAATGAGCATCAATCCTACCGGAAAGACTGCAGCTCTTATGAATATATTGTCAAATGTCACAATAAAACCTTGTGCCCCTAATGCTATATACATACCTGCCATAATACTCATCAATAAGCGCTTTTGAACAGTCATTGCAACTTTATTCTGTGCTGCTTTTACAAGAGCTTCGGCAGTTTCTTTTGGTGTTAAAGATATTGAACTCAACTTGATTTCCCCTTCGTTTAATGTCCTCTTAGAATAAACCTTTTATTTTTCCTTTTCTATCCCTTTTACAGCTTTTTACAAGCCTGCCAAGTCAAGAATATCCGGAATTTTTGATTCCCATCCCATTGCCATAATGTGCACGCCTTGACAATAATCTTTACATTCTCTGATAATACGTGCAGAAATTTCTACGCCGGTAATTCCTGCCTTGGTTTTTTCTTTATCCTTTTTCAATTCCTCTATCATAGAATCAGGTACAGATATTCCTGCTATATTTTCATTCATGAATTTGGCCATGCCTGCACTTTTTGGGATTACTATCCCAAGCATTACCGGTACACCAAACTCTTTTGCTTTTTCCATAAATTTAATGAACTTTTCCGGTTCATAAACAGCTTGTGTTTGGAAATATTCCGCTCCGGCTTTAACTTTTTGTTCCATTTTTATCAACTGCACATCAACAGAATCACTGCAGGGTGATACTACAGCTCCCTTTGCAAATGAAGGCGGGTCTCCTTCAAGAGGATTTCCTGCAAGGTCTTCACCTTGCTCCAATTTTTTAACCATGTGAAGAAGAGATACGGAATCCAGGTCAAATACAGGTTTTGCCTGAGGATTATCCCCAAGTGTAGTGTGGTCACCAGTTAACAATAACAAGTTCTCAATACCCAACAAGGCTGCACTTAGAACATCTGACTGTAAAGCAATTCGATTTCTATCTCGGCAGGTTAATTGGAAGATAGATATCAGTCCCTGGTCCTGCAGTACTTTGCATGTTGCCAACGAGCCAAGACGCATGACAGATGATTGGTTGTCCGTTACATTAACTGCGGATACTCTGCCTTTTAAGTAAGTGTTTATTTCATCAATTAAATAGTCAATATGAAAACCTTTAGGGGGACCTACTTCTGCCGTAATTGCGAACTCGCCGCGTTCAAATAACTTGGTAAGTTTCATTTATAATCACTCCTCATCATCTTATCTTTATCTAAAACATAATTGCATACAATCATTCATCTTTTGGAAGCTCTTCGAATGGCAGCTGATAATTTCGAATTTTAACCGGATAGTCCAGTATATCAAGTTTTTTAAGCTTTTCCAGTTTCCTGTATATCCTTTCCCACCCGCATTCCATATTCTTATCCACTTCACATTTTCCGTTTTTAGACCCGCCGCACTGTCCATTCACTAAGCTTTTTGAACAGGCTGTTATGGGACAAATGCCTCCTGTGTAATTCAAGTAACATTCTCCGCACTGACCACAGTCAAATTTTTGGGGAGTCAATCCTTGAAATCCCGGTAGGGGATAAGTATCGCAGCCTGAATATACTCTTTTATCTTCAAAACTTTTTGCTAATGTCTGTACTCCTACACCGCAGGAAAATACTAAAATTGTATCGGCTTCCTGAATTTTATCCATGAATTTATTTAACTGCACTTGTAAATTATCAGTGCTGCAAATATAGTCTCTTGTTATCTTTTCAATAACATTTCCTTCAGCTGATAATTCTTTTTGCAATTTATCCGCTTCATGCTCAGGAAAATATACTTCCTTGCATCCGTGACAGTTAATAATAAATGTTTTTCCCTTTATAAGCTTTGCTATTACTTCCTTTGATTTTAGTTGGGTAATTAACATTTTATTTACCCTCCTTTATTGCTTTTTTCCCTGTTTTTATGGCGCTTAAGATACCAATTTTTGATGAACAAATGTAATCGCAGCATCTGCATTCGATACAATCCATGATATTTTCTTCCTTCATGCCTGCCCAATTCTTTGATTCTGCGTATTTTGCATAATACAAAGGACGCAGCTCCATTGGGCAAACATCAACACAACGACCGCATTTAATGCACTCCGCTGCTTCTTGCTCAGTGGTCTCTACAGCAATAATTCCATTGGAGCCTTTAATTATAGGTACATATAAGTTGTCAAGTACAGTGCCCATCATAGGACCACCCATTTTTATTGTTACATCATCTCCTATTACACCTCCGCAATAGTCAATAATGTCTTTTACCTGAGTACCGATTTTTACTATATAATTCCCCGGTTTGCTCATTCTTTCTCCGCTTACGGACACAACTCTTTCTATCAGCGGCATTCCTTTTTGAATAGCATCGGAAACAGCTTTAACAGTACTGATATTGCTTACTATAACACCTACATCAAGAGGCAGTCCTCCCCGGGGCACCTGTCTGCCTAAAATGTTTTTAATAAGCATTTTTTCTGCTCCTTGAGGGTACTTTGTTTTAACAACAGCAACAACAATATTTTCTAAACTTTGAGTTTTTGACTTCATTATTTCAATGGCATCCGGTTTATTATCTTCAATTGCTATAATACCTTTTTCTGCACCAGATGCCTTAATTAATGCTTTTAATCCGAAGACCACCTCATCTGCGCATTCTACCATTACTCTGTGGTCTGCTGTCAACACAGGCTCACATTCACAGCCGTTGAGCAGTACAAGCTCGATGGGTTTTGGGGCATTATATTTCACGGCAGTGGGAAATCCTGCACCACCCATTCCAACGATTCCTTTTTCCCGAACAATGTCGCGTATTTCTTCCGGAGTAAGACCTTCAAGCTCTCCAACCGGCTGAACAGATTCGTGTATAGTATTTTCCCCGTCAGATTGTATGATGACAGATAAAACATCAAGTCCGGAAGTTGGGTGCAGACGAGGCTCAATAGCAACTACAATACCGCTTACGCTGGAATGGACCGGACTGCTGACAAAGGCCTTTGCTTCACCGATTTTTTGACCGACCTTAACATGCTGACCTGCTTCAACTATGGGCTCTGCCGGTGCACCGGTATGCTGTGACAAAGGAATAACAAGAGTAAGAGGATCCGGGAACTTAGTCAGGGAAATATGTTCACTGAATTCTTTGTTCTCGATAGGGTGAATCCCTCCGCTATATCCTTCTAATCGCTCTTGGCGGACTGATTTTACGTATTCATCAATAAACTTATAGTTCACTTTTGAATAATCACGGATTTCAACAGTTTGATTTTTCAGCTCATCAACTCTTCCTTGCTTTTCCAATCTTTTATATATTTGGTCCCAGCCGCAGTCCATTTCTTTGTTCACTTCGCATTTACCGTTTTTGGAACCGCCGCATTGACCGTTAATTAAGCTTTTCGAGCAATCAACAATAGGGCATATTCCGCCTGTAAGGTTTAAATAGCATTGAGCACATGCATCACATCTGATAGTTGTTAATGCCATTCCGTGGTGACCTCTATAAGCAATAGAATCGCAGGCTGCATAAACCGGTTTTTCTGTCAACTCCGCAATCAGCTGAATTCCTAAACCACAGGAAGCAACAAATATATTTTCTGCTTCCTGTGGCAATGCAGATTCAAGCAGTTTTGGTGTCAAGATATTGTTGCACAGAAAATCTACCTTTAGAGACCCGGCTATATTTTTCCTCTCTTCTTTTGCTAATTGCTCAAATTCATGCAATTCTGGTTCTTCTATTAAATCAAATTCCTTGAAACACTTCTTGCAAGCCAAAACAAATAAATTGTCCTTATCTTTAAGGACTTCAGCCAATTCTTTTCTATCTTTTAATTCAAACTTGGTATAATCCACCAATTCCGGTACCTCCTTTGCTCAACAAATATTGAAGAGTATGTCAAAGTTATTACATTCGTGCAGAAAGTTTTAGTATTTCTTTATTAGTTTATCAATGGCAAGCCCAAAGAGTGGTTAGCATACCCTATGCTCTAAATCTAAAAAATTATGCTGCTTTAAATTTTCACTCTTTAAAGCTGTCAAATGAGTATTTTATACTAAGGGCATAAAATTATTATATGCTCCTTTTCAACCAATATATTTCAGAATGTTTTTTAACTTTTCTCCTTCAAACATATATTTTTTATTGCAGAAGTGGCACACTGTTTCAATTTTTTCGTCTTCCTCTATTATTTCTTTTAGATCCTTCTTACCTATTGAAATTAATGCCTGCTCCATTCTTTCTTCTGAGCAGTCACAATTAAAAGAAACCGGAATCCTATCGAAAACCTCAATATCAAAATCGGAAAATATTTCTTTTGCAATTTCTTCTACATCCTTTTCGCTGTTAAAATAATCTGATATTGATTTTAGATTATTGAGGGTGTTTTCTAATTTATCAAGGTCTTCTTCTTCAATAAAAGGCAGTGTCTGAACCATAAAGCCTCCTGAGGATTTAATGCTGTAATCTATATCCACTAAGACCCCCAAAGCTACGGCGGTATTTTGCTGTTCCGATAAATAATAATAAAGTGCTATGTCTTCTCCTATTTCTCCTGTTGCCAAGTCGGTGCTTCCTACATAGGGCTCCTTCATTCCGATATCCATCATAACAGTGAGCTTGCCTTCCGTTCCAACAGCTCCTCCTACGTTTAGTTTACCGTTTTCTTTAAGCTCCAAATCAACGTTTGGATTGCCCACATATCCTTTTACATGACCTGAATTATCGGAAACAATTAAAATCGTACCTATGGGACCTCCCCCGTTTATATTAATGGTTAATCTATCTTTTTCGTTTTTCATCATATAGCCCATCATGAGACCGGCTGTAAGGGCTCTGCCGAGAGCAGCTGATGCTGTAGGTGTCGTGTTGTGATGCTGCCTTGCTTCTTCCACTGTATTTGTTGACCTTGCCATAAAAAGTCTGAAGGTTTGTTTTTTATCCATTGCTCTAATCATGTAATCCATTTTTTTGTCCTTTCATTGTTAAAGTTTATATGCGGAAAAAACCGCACGCAAGGAGCTGTCCGAATACTCTTTTTCATTGTAGTCATCAAATATTTCTATATTTTCAAATCCTGCATCCTCAAGTAGGTATATTATTTGTTCAATTGTATACACATACTGAGTTTGTTCCTCTGTAATCCTTGTGTATTTATCTATTTCCTTAATAAAAAAATTTATTTCAATATTTATTATTTTATCATTAACAATTTCATTTTCCCAAACATAAAAAATACCCCCATCATCATAAACATAAGTATCGCAAAACATTTTATCATATTTGTATTTTGTGCTCATGTCAAAAATGAATTTGGAGCCATTATTCAAATGATGGTAAACCCTCTCGAAAAAAGCTTTGATTTCTTTCTTTTTAAGGTAATTTATGCCATCACAGCAGCAAATTGCTGCTTCAAATTTTTCATCTATTTGAAAATCAACCATATTTTGATTCAATAAGCGGACCATAGGACTTTGCCCTAATTTTTCGTAAGCTCTCATAAGCATGTCCTCGGACAAGTCAAAGGCAGTTACGTTGTAATTGTTATTGGCTAAAAGTTTAGTTACGCCTCCCGTGCCGCATGCAGCTTCCAATATTTTTCTTTTCCCCTCTAATTTCTTCATTATAAAGGATGTCCACTTTTCGTAGTCAATGTCCATAAGTAAATCATAAATTTGAGAAAATTCTTTATAGCTGTTTTTCATTTACTTTTTCCTTTTCTTTTTCTTAGCTGTCATTAATCCGCCGATTCTTCCGGTTTCTTTGGCAGTCAAGCCTCCCCAGCCAAGCTTTTCAACTTTATCCGTAAGTCCAAGCTCTTCTGCAATTTCCATTTTCATTATATCACTTGGTGTCGGTTCTTTCTTCTTCAATTTTTTCTTGTTATTACCTTTCTTTTCAGCCATAATACCCTCCTGAAAAATATTATGGCTATAATAAAGAGAATTATTCTTATTTGTCAATATATTTATCTCTTTTAGTAAGTAAAACTGCCTTAATTTCTTTTAAAAGCATTAATATTTTATTTAGAGTAAATTGTATGCTTATTAAAATTATAAAAAACATTACAATGGCTATTAGAGTAAAATCAAAATTTATCATATTTTCTCCTTGAAATGAGACGATACTTCATTCACAATAATATCATAAGAAAATAAGCATTTCAAGAAAAAAACCCCCTATGTTAGGGGGAATTTTTGTTATAACAGTAGCCGGAACTGTTGTTTATATGGTTTTAGTGCAGCTAATGTTTTAAAAAACAGCAGTTTCCACGACAGAAGCTGCTGTAATTGTTTAATTATAATGCGGATAACAGGATTTGAACCTGCACAGGTTGCCCCACACGGACCTGAACCGTGCGCGTCTGCCAATTCC
>JAQVRY010000152.1 GCA_028700795.1 Tissierellia bacterium
CCTGGTTACAATTATTTTTTCGATTGTATCCATATTCCATATTGCTTTCGAGCCGATAAATAAATCATTGGATATTACGGCATCTATAAGTGCAATATCAATAAGCTCTTGATCCTTGTATATTTCAATTCTTTTATCCTTTATTTTGTATTTACTCTCATCAAAACGACCTGAAGCAACTGCTGCCGCCGCCATGCCGGCGATGGTTCCTTCAAGCATTGTCGGATAAACATTGTTGGTTCCGGTGGAAATAGTTATAATGGGAGTGTTTTTTATACTTTTCGCAACAGCTCTGTTGGTACCGTCTCCTCCAAGTGTAATTATGCATTTTATTTCATTGCTTTTTTCCATATAATCCGCTGCCTTTAAGGTATCTTCCATACCATCAAAGCGCTGCATATTAACTACGTTTATTTCACATTTAAGTTCATTGCAGCCATTTAGCTTATCTTCAACCCTATATCCCATATTGTATGAATCAGGCATTACAAAGACCTTTTTAACTCCTAAAGCCTGCGCTCCAAGTACAATTCTTTCTACTATATTGATTTTTTCATTGTTGTCGATTACCGTAGCATGAGATACCAGCCTTCTTATGTCCTTTCCGGAAGCGGGATTTGCAATTATTCCGATTGAAGCCATTTTAACCTCCTATGAAGCAGAGGCTGTTTCAAGGAAGGGGGACACACCTCTGAGAATGTCCCCGTGCTTACAGCAGCCCCGTGCCGCATCCTTAATGTTTAGAACAATGATTTTACAGCCAGTTCAATATCCTTGCTGTTTGGCACCATATAACCTTCAAGGCTGGTGGCAAAAGGTATGGGAGTATTTAAGGCGCCTACTCTCATAATTGGAGCGTCACATTCATAGAAGCGCTCTTCTGCAATCATTGCTGCAATATCTCCGGTGTAAGCACCTCTCTTGCACTCTTCACTCACTAAAACAACCTTATGAGTTTTTTCCACTGAATTAAATATGGTTTCCTTGTCAAGAGGGAAAAGCGTTCTTAAATCTATAACTTCTGCGTTTATTCCATCCTTTGCCAGTTCTTCAGCTGCCTGAAGCGAATCATAAACCTGTCTGCCGTATGTAATGATGGTAACATCGGTACCTTCCCTGGCAACTCTTGCCTTTCCTAAAGG
Organism: Tissierellia bacterium; assembly: GCA_028700795.1. GTDB lineage: Bacteria > Bacillota > Clostridia > Tissierellales > Sedimentibacteraceae > Sedimentibacter. The sequence goes on from JAQVRY010000152.1 coordinate 1,143, forward strand.
TATGGGTTTTAATTCATTTTCATCAACATCGTTTTTCATTGCATATAATACTTTATTTTCAATAAACACCACAGGATTTTGATCATCGATTGATGTTAATAAAAGCCCGTATGCATCCTGTGCATTTGACGGATAAACAACCTTAAGTCCCGGAGTATGAGTTGCCCATGCTTCCAGAGACTGTGAATGCTGAGCAGCGCCGCCTATACCCGCACCTGCGGGAACTCTTACAACCATTGGAAGATTTATTTTACCGCCGAACATGTACCTCATTTTAGCTGCCTGGTTAACCAATTGGTCCATACCAACAGTCATGAAGTCTATAAACATCAGCTCTGCAATTGGTTTTATGCCGCATGCAGCAGAACCGACAGCAGCACCAACTATTACACCTTCTGATATGGGAGTGTCTCGAACTCTTTCATCACCAAATTCCTGCCATAAATCTCCGCTAACCCCAAAGCATCCTCCGAATTTTCCAACATCTTCTCCGAACAATATAACATCGGGATCTTCCTGCATTTTTAAACGCATTGCTTCCCTAATTCCTTCAGCATATGTCATTTTTTTCATCTTACTCTTCCCTCCTCAACTATATCAGAATATACATCTTTTAGAGCTGATTCTAATGATGGAACAGGGCTCTTTTCAGCAAAATCTATTGCTTCTTCAACCATCTTATCAACATCATCATTTAATTTCTTTATTTCCTCTTCTGTCATCACACCGTTATTTACAAAGTATTTTTCTACTCTCGGAATAGGGTCTTTCTTAAGCCATGCTTCCAATTCTCCTTCAGGTCTGTATACAACGGGATCTCCTTCAAAGTGTCCTCTCCATCTGTATGTTTTGCACTCGATAAGTGTAGGACCTTGTCCCTTTCTTGCTCTTGCAGTAGCTTCACCAACAGCCTCATAAACTGCAAACAAATCATTTCCGTCTATTGTAATACCGGGCATATTATATGCAGATGCTCTTACTGAAACATCCGTTATAGCCTGATGTCTTGCCTGACTTACTGAAATTCCATAGCCGTTATTTTCACACACAAATATTACCGGCAGCTTCCAAACGCTTGCTAAATTCAAAGCTTCATGGAATGTGCTCTGATTAGTGGATGCATCTCCGAAGAAACATACGCATACCTGGTCTGTTTTCTTATGTTGAATTGCCAGCCCTGAACCCACTGCAATATTATGACCTGCGCCGACTATACCGTTAGCTCCCAAAATTCCTCTGGTTGCATCCGCAATATGCATTGAGCCGCCTTTACCTTTGCAATATCCATCTTCTTTTCCAAAAAGTTCAGCCATCATGTGATTTAATTCTCCGCCCTTGGCGATAATGTGACCATGACCTCTGTGAGTGCTTGTTATGTAGTCATCTTCTCTTAAATTCGCACAAGCCCCCGTAGCAACAGCTTCTTCACCTATATACAGGTGAACAAAGCCCGGAATTTTTCCTTCAGCAAACAATTCTGATGCCCTTAATTCAAATTTTCGAATCTTCAGCATTGTAAAATACATTTCTTTCAATTGTTCATTAGTGATTTTCAAAATACTACCTCCCATCATTTTTTAATTTTTACAGATACACTGGCAACAGCAATTTCGATTGAATCATCTTTATCTCCAAATTTCGTAAAATAAAGACCTTCGGTTTTTAAACCGCCATATACTGCTTGAACATTTACCTTTCCTACCGGAAAGCACTTCTTAACCTCATCTGTCCTAACCTCGTCAGGACGAGTTGACCCAATTGTTACATCAATTAAAACGTTATCATCGATATTATCTTGGGTAAATCCACAAACTTCATCAAGACCTATAAGGCAACTTCTTGATATGGCATCTTTAGCGGCTTTTACTGCTGCTTTCGTCACATCCTGGCCATGGAAATCCACTCCCGTGCCGATTTCAATAATAAATCTGTCCAAGGCATCACCCCTTTAAAATTATTCATATATTAAAGCAAAAATAATTATGTTCATTCAAAAATACTTATATACGCAAATAGTTGTTTTAAGCAAAGAATCTTAAAAAATTATTGAGATTTATTTAATGAATTATGACAATTATACCTTAAAATACCAAAAAATTTAGCAAATTATGTCCATGTTTTTCTTCTAATTTTCTATAATAATATATTAATGTTATCCTATAAAACTAATTGTTGCTATAAAAAAAT
>JAQVRY010000153.1 GCA_028700795.1 Tissierellia bacterium
TTAGTATAGCTAATAGAATTATGTTTATTCAACAATAATTATATTTTAGCTTTATACGCATTAATCTGAGCCCATGTTTCTCCTACGGGAATTATTTCATAATTATACTTTATATCCACAGGCTTATTAAATATGGGACCATCATATACAACTGTATGATACTCTCCATTTTCACCGCATGGATCAGCTCCTGCCTTTTCTATTTCATCTATCAAAGAAAGGCTTAAATCCTGTCCTAAAAACCTTTTACTAATCATATTGGTATTTACTACAATAATCTTAGCCTTAAATCCAAGTGTAATAAATTCTTTTACTATTTCTTTTCTATCTCTCTTCCAAAGGGGCAGCACTGCTTCCATACCTGCTGAGCTGCACACTTTTTCTTCCCATTGTCTATGTTCATCTAAATCTATATCTCCAAATATTCCATAATTTATGCCTTGTTCTTTAAAACTTTTTAGATTAGACACAAATACCTTCTCATATTCATCAAAGGCTGACTTCCCTATTAGATATTCAATTCTTAATGAATCTGCCTGAGCTTTTATGATTTTCTCATGCAATCTATGAGAGGAACTGATTTCTTCCATACCAAACATGGTGAAAAGCTTGATTGGACTATATCCCATCTCCTTTGCTTTAAAAAGTGCAAGACAAGAATCCTTGCCTCCGCTCCATGATACAAAACAATTTTTATTCAAAATTTCACCTCTTTATGCATATTTCATATGTATCCTGTGCAATGACTTTTTCTTCATTTGCATTAACAACAATAACTTTGACCTTTGATGAATCTTTGCTGATTATGCCTGAAGTATTTTCATTCTTATATTCGTCCAGCTCAATCCCCATGTATTCCAATCCCCTGCACACTTTTTCTCTTATGTAAGGGGCATTCTGACCTACTCCCCCTGAAAACACAAGTATATCAATACCCTCCATAATAGCACTGTAAGCACCCACATACTTTTTAAATCTGTGGCATACAGCATCAATGGTAAGTTTTGCCCTTTCGTTTCCGCTTTCCGAAGCTTCGTAAATTTCACGCATATCGTTGCTGATACCGGAAAGACCTTTCCAGCCGCTCTTTTTGTTGATTAATTCATCCGCTTGTTCAACAGTTAAATTTTCTTTTTTCATTAAATATAAAATAGCAGCAGTATCAATATCTCCTGCCCTTGTAGACTGTATCAGTCCTTCGTGAGGAGTGAATCCTGTGCTCACTTCAATTGATTTGCCGTATTTTAAAGCATTAGCCGTTGTTCCGCTTCCAAGCATTAAATTCACTATTTTATAATTTTCATGAGACTTATCAAGTATTTTATCAACTTCTTCAGCCATGCTTCTGAATGCAATACCGTGAAAACCGTATCTTCTGATGCGGTATTTTTCATAATATTCATAGGATATACCATAGATGTATGCAGAGCTTGGAAGCGACATATGAAATCCGTTATCAAATACAGCAACCTGGGGCACATTTGGAAGAAGCTTCCTACATGCATAAATTCCCGATAGATGGTTGGGGTTGTGAAGAGGCGCCAAGTCCTTTATGCTTTCTATGTAATCTATAACTTTATCATCAATCATGACAGAAATATTCTGCTTATCTCCTCCCTGCACAACTCTATGGCCGATTGCATTAATATCCTTGGCTTCAATTCCCAAATTGCTTTTGAAAAGAGTATTAATGATTAAATTAATACCTTCTTCGTGACTTAACACAGGCTGAATTGTTTTTTCCTTTACAAAGGAAAATTTAAATTCCGCATCTTCATATCCTATTCTTTCTACGCTGCCCTGTATTATTACATTATAATCCGGCATTTCTGCTATCTGAAATTTGATTGATGAGCTTCCGCAGTTTAATATCAAAATGTTCATATTACCTCCTGTTTATAATGAGACAATGATATCACCCTTAATCCTCTGTTGTTAAAATGATATGTTGGAATTGTGTGCTCTCTCTGTTAAGACAACAAACTTATTCAATTATACAACATATGAAAAAAACAATCAATTACTGCAAATAAAAAATGTGCTCAGGTTTCGAGACACATTTTTGGCAACCAACCCCATCCCCTTGTCATATTGGCATGTGTATTGCGTTGTTGTGAACCGCATGTGCTGCTTCATGGAGGGCTTCTGCCACTGTGGGGTGAGCGTGTATGGTTGATGTGATTTCATCTATAGTTGCTTCCAATCTCAAGGCAAGAGCTCCCTCTACAATGAGCTCTGTTGCTGTTGGTCCTGATATGTGCAGTCCCAATATCTCTCCTGTTGCATTGTCGGTTACATATTTTACCAAACCCTGCTGCTCTCCTTCAATCATTGCCTTTCCGTTTATACTCATTGGAAATAAGCCGACTTTTACATCGTATCCTTTTTGTCTTGCCTGCTCTTCGGTGAGTCCAACTCCTGCAAGTTCAGGCTTCGTATATACACAGTATGGAATCGTGTTAAAATCAATATTAGGTTTTAAGTTCATTATTGATTCAACTGCAACTATCCCTTCTGATGAAGCTGCATGAGCCAGCATAACTCCTGCTGTTGCATCTCCTATAGCATATATATTTGGTACATTGGTCTGCATGTTTTTATTTACGGCTACTGCTCCTCTGTTTGTTGCAACACCTGCATTTTCCAATGCCAAATTATCTGTAACCGGCTTTCTGCCTATTGATAAAAGAACCTTCCCGGCACTGAATGACTGCTCCTTGCCGTCTGACTGCGTATTTACAATCAATCCTTCTTCCGATTTGGAAATTGAAACCACCTTTGTATCTGTATGAATATCTACACCGCTGTTTTCGAATTTAAATACTAAAGTGGAAACAACGTCCTGGTCCATATTTGCTATTATATTTGGCAGCATTTCAATTATTGTAACCTTACATCCCACTGCACTGAATACTTCTGCAAATTCAGAGCCGATTACGCCACCTCCTATAATAACCATGGAGCTTGGTATTTCTGTAAGGTTCAATGCTTCATCACTTGTGATAACTCCGGGAAGCTCTACTCCCGGTATGGGAATAATGACAGGTTTTGAGCCGCTTGCAATTATTGCATAATCAAAATCGACTATTGTTTCTGAGCCGTCTATCTCTTTGACTTTTAATTGGTTTTTGTTTAAAAAGCTTCCTTCTCCATTTATTCTTACAACACGATTGTTTATTAACAGGTTTTCAACTCCTTTAACCTGCTTGTTAACAATTTCTGTTTTTCTTCTTTGAGTTTCTGCCCAGTCTAATTCTATTCCTTTTATTTTTATGCCGCAGCTTTCAAATTTTTT
>JAQVRY010000154.1 GCA_028700795.1 Tissierellia bacterium
ATTTTCTCTCGCTATGGTTATAATAATATTGAATATTAAATTAGCCGGGAGGTGATGAAATGAGTTATATAAAACGAAATATCGAAACCACTATAGAAAAAGCTTCTAAGATGTTTCCAGCCGTTTTGGTAACAGGAGCAAGGCAGGTAGGAAAAACAACAGTTTTTAAGCATATAAAAAGGGATACTCCATATCTAACTTTAGACGATCCAATAATACTGCAAAGTGCTCTTGAAGAACCAGGAAGCTTTTTTAAAACTTTACCGCCGCCTGTAATTATTGATGAAATTCAGTATGCTCCAAATTTATTTACTTACATTAAAATGATAGCTGATGAAAGCGGTAAAAAGGGACAATTCTATCTGACCGGGTCGCAGCAATTCAAGATGATGAAAAATGTCAGTGAAAGCCTTGCGGGAAGAATAGGTATTATTAATCTGTTAGGTTTATCTCTTCGTGAAATTAAAGATGCAAATTTTAATGAAGCATTCATACCAACTATAGAGTATATAGATAAAAGAAGACCTACAGTCCAAGAATTAAGCTATAAGGAAATCTGGGAATATATACATAAAGGATTTATGCCGGCAATGTATGCTGATGATTTAGATTGGCAGATGTTTTACGCTTCCTATACAAAAACATATATTGAACGTGATGTAAGAGATCTTACACAGGTTGGAGATGAACTGAAGTTTATTAAGTTTATGACAGCTATTGCAAGCAGAACTTCCCAAATGCTAAATTTAACATCTGTTGCTAATGAAGTTGGAATAAGCGTGCCAACTGCTGATAGATGGCTTTCAGTTTTAATTTCATCAAACATAGTATATTTGCTTAAGCCTTACTATAACAACATTATGAAAAGAGCAGTTAAAACACCTAAGATATATTTTCTGGATACAGGGCTTGCAGCCTACCTTACCAAATGGAATTCACCGGATGTAATAGAAGCTGGAGCAATGTCTGGAGCATTTTTTGAAACCTTTGTAATGGCAGAAATTCTTAAATCTTACTATAATGCAGGTATTTTGGAACCATCGATTTATTATTACAGGGATAAAGATGCTAAAGAAATTGATGTAATTATAGAAGAAAATGGCACGCTACATCCAATAGAAATCAAAAAAACTTCTAATCCGGGAAAGGAACATATTGAAAACTTTACTGTGCTTGATAAAGTTAAAGACATAAATGTTGGAACCGGATGTATTATTAGTATGTATGTAAATATAATTCATATTAACGAGAAAAATATAAGTATACCTGTGGCTTGGATATAGGGTCTGACAGAAAAGAGCGATAACTATGTGTATAAGAAAACTATTAAGTATTTGTATTTTATTGATAGGATTAATTATTACTGGATGTGAGAATGTTGATTTGGAAAATCTGTCTAAATTACCTTTTGATATGCTCAATAAAGAAGAAAATAGTAGCCATATTATTCAGGAAGGGTTGACTATCGAAGATAGATACCTGCCAATTGAAGGATATACAAGAATTGAGCATGAAGAAGGAAGCTTTGGGGAATTTTTGAGGAATCAAAAGCTGAAACCCTATGGTGAAAAGGTTTTATATTATGACGGAAGAAAGAAACCTTCAAATGGAATTTACGACAGTGTTTTTGATGTAAATATTGGCAACAGAGATCTTCACCAGTGTGCGGATGCGATTATGCTTTTAAGAGCTGAGTATTTGTATTCACAAGAACAATATGATAAAATCAGCTTTAATTTTGTGTCAGGATTTAAGGCAGAGTATAAGAAGTGGATGGATGGGTATAGAATAGATGTTCAGGGAAATGATGCCGAATATTATAAAGCTGCAGAACCCTCAAATTCATATGAAGTTTTCAGAAAGTATATGGATATGGTTTTTTCTTACTCTGGAACTCTTTCTCTGGAAAAAGAGTTGAAAAGTGTAAATATTGATAACATGAATATAGGTGATGTGTTTATTGTTGGCGGAAGTCCCGGTCATGCTGTAATAGTTGTTGATATGGCAGTTAATTTTAGCGGTGAGAAGATTTTTTTGCTGGCACAGTCATACATGCCTGCTCAGCAAACACAATTGCTTATAAATCCAATGGACGAGGACATAAGTCCATGGTATTCATTAAAGGGCAAAGAGAAATTAATTACACCCCAATGGACTTTTGAATTGGACACACTAAAAGGTTGGGATGAATAATGGAACAGAACTAATGAAAATACCGGCGATGTGTAAAGTTGTGTTATATCCTAAGTTTGATAAAGAAAGCAGGGTTCAATGAAGCTTAATTATTTAATTTTTTTAATATCGGCAGCAGCGGTGTTTCTTACTTGGCAGAATAATGCTATTGAAATAACTAAGCACAAGTATACAAATAAGAAACTTCCTAACGATTTTATCGGTTTTAGAATACTTCATATATCTGATTTGCACAATAAGAATTTTCATGGAAGATTAATAAATAAAATGAAAGAAATAAATCCTGATGTTATAGTCATAACAGGGGATTTAATAGACAGAAGAAGAATAAACTTAAAGGTGGCAGAAGAATTTATTAAAAAATCTGCAAAAATAGCACCAACTTACTATGTTTCCGGTAATCACGAAAAATTATCCGTGCATTATACGAAACTAAAAGAAATACTTAAAAGGCATAATGTAATTAATATGGATGATTCATATATTACACTCAATAAAAAAGGCGCCAAAATTGGCTTAACAGGTGTTGCTGCTCCTGTACTGATAAAAATTGAAAAAGATGAAAAGTTCAAGGATAATGACAGCTATATAAAAAACATATTGAAGAATCTATCCAAGAATTTCCATGCTGATTTTAATATATTGATAGTACACAGACCTGAGCAAATTCATATATATAAAGAATTTGATTTTGATTTGATATTTAGCGGCCATGCTCATGGCGGGCAAATAAGAATTCCTTATGTAGGTGGAATTCTTTCGCCTAACCAAGGATTCTTCCCAAGGTACTCTGAAGGAATGCATAAGGAAAGCTCAACATCCATGGTTGTAAGCAGAGGTTTAGGAAATAGCCTTTTTCCATTTCGCATATTCAATCGACCGGAGTTGGTCGTAGTTGACCTAAAAAATTGATAAATTCATTATACCTATTTTGGTTTATTATTTACATTTAAAAAGATTGCAAGAATTCCTTGACAGTATGATTATAATTATTTAAAATGTTTATAGAAATGATAAGAAAGGGTAAGGTATTTGCAGAATGAGATAATCCACTTGAAAACAATTATAAGATGACAAACAAATTAA
>JAQVRY010000040.1 GCA_028700795.1 Tissierellia bacterium
GTGAGGAGTGATACCATGAAAATGGGATTTGAATTAAATCTTTCTCAAACCCAAAAGCTTATAATGACACCGGAATTAAGGCAAGCTATTCAAATCTTGCAATTTAATAATGTCGAATTGACAGATTTTATTAATAGGCAGTTAGAAATCAATCCTTTTTTGGAATCTGTCGATAATAAAAGTGATGCCTCTTCTAATGAAGAACATGTGAAAGAAAATAAAGAAAGTGATGAAATTGATTGGAGAGAATTAGCTGAGAAGTATGACGATTTTAGTTATAAATCATATGAAAGAAGTGCTGATAACGAAAACAAACAATCCTTTGAAAGCTATACTTCCAAAAAACTTTCTCTGAAAGATCACTTGATGATTCAGTTAGGTTTGACTGCTACAACAAAAAAAGATAAGCGTATTGGCGAATTTATTATTGAATCATTGGATAACAAAGGATATTTGGGATGTTCCATCCAGGATATAAGTTTATTAATAAATGAAGATGTTGTTGATGTTGAAAGAGTATTAAGATTTATACAAACTTTTGATCCTGTAGGCGTAGCTTCCAGAAATTTAAGCGAATGTCTGATGATACAGCTTAAGGAAAAAGGAATTCAGGATAAGAATGCATATATAATTGCAGAAAAACATCTTGAAGATATTGCAACAAATAAAATTCAAAAAATAGCTAAAGAACTTCATATATCAGTTAACAGAGTACAAAATATCTTCGACATAATTAAAATGCTGGAGCCTAAACCATCAAGAGGATTTATAGTAGACAGCGACAATATTAGGTACATAGTTCCCGATGCAACTATAGAAAAGCTCAACGATGAGTATCTAATTATTATTAATGACAGCTACTTGCCAACACTTACTATTAACAGCTATTACAAAAACATGATAAATGAATTAGACGATAAGGAAGCAAGCAAATTTTTAGCTAATAAACTTAATTCATCAATGTGGCTGATTAAGAGTATTGAGCAAAGAAGGATGACTTTGTACAAAGTAATTGAATCAATTTTAAAATTTCAAAGGAAGTTTTTTGATGAAGGAAAGATGGCATTAAAGCCTTTAGTTTTAAAGGATGTGGCAGATGATATAGGCATGCATGAATCAACAATTAGCAGAGCTACTAACGGAAAATATGTGCAAACACCAAGAGGTCTGTATGAACTAAAATACTTTTTTGCAAGCAGCTTAAGTGAAACAGATGGTAACGGAGTGTCATCTACAAGCGTTAAATCTTTTATAAGGAAATTAATAGATGAAGAAAGTTCACAAAAACCTTTAAGCGATCAAAAGATAACCGAAAAATTAATCGATGAGGGTATAAATATCTCAAGAAGGACTGTAGCAAAGTACAGAGATGAAATGAGAATACCATCATCATCCATGAGAAAAAGATACTAATAAAAAATATGCTAACATATGCATATTTTTTTCTTTAAAAACTGCTACACAATACTTATTTAGTATGATATAATCAATTTGTTACATATTATCCTTATTGCAATGGATTCATGAATAAGGATTTATAATTACAATAAATGTTATTTAATATAGGAGGATTAAATGGTAAGAGTAGCAATTAACGGATTTGGAAGAATTGGAAGGTTGGCATTGAGGATAATGGCTCAGGATGAAGATTTTCAGGTTGTGGCAATCAACACAAATTCAGATGCAGAAACATTGACATATTTATTAAAGTATGATACTGCACACGGTAATTTCATGACTGATAAAATTTCCTACAAAGATAACCTAATGTATGTTGATGGTAAAGAAATAATTACATCAAGAGTTAAAGAGCCTGAAAACTGCAACTGGAAGGATTTGGACGTAGATTTGGTAATTGACTGTACAGGAAAATTCAATGAGAAAGAAAAGGCAGAAGCTCATATTAAAGCAGGAGCAAAAAAGGTATTGCTTTCAGCTCCGGGCAAAGGCGATTTAAAAACCATTGTTTACAATGTAAACCACAATATTCTTGACGGAACTGAAACTGTTGTATCTGCAGCATCATGCACAACAAACTGTTTAGCTCCTTTAGCAAAAGTAATAAATGATGAATTTGGAATAGTAAAAGGTCTTATGACAACTGTTCATGCCTATACAAATGACCAGAACATTCATGATAATTCGCATAAAAAAGGTATAATGGCAAGAAGAGGACGTGCAGCAGCAGCAAATATTGTTCCCGCATCAACAGGAGCAGCTAAGACAGTTGGAATTGTTATGCCTGAATTAAAAGGCAGGCTTGACGGTATAGCTCTTCGTGTTCCTACAATTACAGGTTCTGTTGTGGATTTAACCGTTGAACTAGGAAGAAATGTTACGGTTGAAGAAGTGAATTCAGCTGTTAAGAATGCAGCTAATGAAACATTAGCATATACAGAAGACCCAATCGTATCAAGCGATGTTATAGGAAGCCATTATGCATGTGTATTTGATGCATTATCCACACAAATAATCGAAGCAGACGGCAAACAGATGGTTAAATTAATTGCATGGTATGATAATGAAATGTCATTTACCGCACAATTGGTTAGAGTAGCCAAATATTGGGGCAAAATGAAACTGTAAGATGACCTTTATGACCTAACCCCATATGTTCAAGCAATAGCAAGAACATATGGTTGGTAGGTCATTCGCATGTGGAATTTCATATTTCGGAGGTTATTATGAAAAAAACTTTAAAAGATTTAAACCTAAAAAACAAGAAAGTATTAGTGAGATGTGATTTTAATGTTCCCTTTGACAAAGAAGGGAATATAACTGATGATATTAGAATCAGAGCATCTCTTCCTACTATAAAATATCTATTGGATAACGGCGCAGCAGTAATTTTATTGTCCCATTTAGGAAGACCCGATGGAACTGCTGACAGGAAATATTCATTGCAGCCTGTAGCTCAAAGATTAAGCTCTCTTTTAGAGAGAGGTGTATGTTTTGAAGACTCTGATACTATAGTTGATGATAGAGTAAAAACAAATGCAGCAAAGCTTAAACCCGGAGATATAATGCTTCTGCAAAATACAAGGTTTAGAAAAGAAGAAACAAAGAATGCAGGTACATTTGCAAAAGAGTTAGCATCATTGGGCGAGCTATTCGTAAATGATGCATTTGGTACTTCTCACAGAGCACATTCCTCAAATGTGGGCATCTGTGAATATCTTCCTTCTGCACTTGGATTTTTGGTAGAAAAAGAAGTTGAGATAATGGGAAATGCGTTAAAGGATCCCAAAAGACCTCTTACCGCTATCTTAGGAGGAGCAAAGGTTTCCGATAAAATATCAGTAATTGAAAATTTACTTAGTATTGCAGATAATATATTAATCGGGGGAGGTATGATGTATACTTTCCTTAAGGCAAAAGGATATAATACGGGAAGCTCACTTTTGGAAGAAGATAAAGTTGAGCTAGCCAAAGATTTAATTAAAAAAGCTGAAATAAATAATGTAAAATTAATTTTACCGGTTGATACAGTTGTGGCAAAAGAATTTAAAAATGATACAGAATTCTTTACAACAGATGTCGATAAAATACCCGATGAATACATGGGTCTTGATATTGGTGAAAAGACCATTGAAATGTATAAGGAAATAATAGAAAACTCAAATACAGTAATTTGGAACGGCCCCTTAGGCGTTTTTGAAATGGACAACTTTGCTAATGGAACTAATACAGTAGCAAAAGCCATTGCAGATAACAAGGATGTCGTATCAATAATAGGCGGAGGCGACAGTGCAGCAGCTATTGAAAAGATAGGACTGGCAGAAAATATAACGCATATTTCCACCGGAGGCGGAGCCTCGCTTGAATTTTTGGAAGGTAAAAAATTACCTGGAATTGAAGCAGTAGATAATAAGAGAAAAAAATTAATTGCAGGCAACTGGAAAATGAACTACGATGTTGAGGAAAGTCTTAATTTGGCAAGAAAATTAAGCTCTTCAGAATTTAATAATGATGTTGATGTATTGGTTTGTCCTCCCTTTACATCATTATATACAGTAATTCAGGAGCTTAAGAATTCTTCAATAAAAGTAGGAGCGCAGAATATGCATTTTGAAGATAACGGTGCTTTTACAGGTGAAGTTTCACCAGTTATGTTAAAAAACATGGGTGTTGAATATGTAATAATCGGACATTCTGAAAGAAGACAACATTTTGGTGAAACAGACCAGACAATAAACAAAAAAATTAAGGCTTGCTTAAAGCATGGTCTTAAACCAATTCTTTGCGTTGGAGAATCCTTGGAACAAAGAGAAGCTGGTGTTGAAAAGGAAACGGTAAGAGCTCAATTAATAAAGGATTTGGATGGCGTTACGGAAGGTTTGAAGATAGTCGTTGCATATGAGCCTATATGGGCTATAGGGACTGGCAAGACTGCTACAAGTGCTCAGGCTAATGAAATGGCATCATTTATAAGAACAGTTTTAGGAAATATTTATACTGTAGACATTGCGAATAATATAATAATTCAATATGGAGGCAGCGTAAAAGCTTCCAATACAAAAGAAATAATGCTTCAGTCCGATATAGACGGTGCATTGGTGGGAGGCGCCAGCTTAAATGCTGATGAATTTACTAAGATTGCTAATTATGAAAAGTAGAAAGGTTGAATTATGAATAAGGTAACGGCATTGATCATTCTTGATGGATGGGGTATAGGACCTGATTATGAGGGAAATGCTATAAAAAGAGCAAAAACTCCCAATTTTGACGTATTATTGAGAAGGTATCCAAATACAACTTTATCTACCAGTGGTTATGATGTAGGTCTTCCCAAAGGACAAATGGGAAATTCAGAGGTGGGACACTTAAATATAGGAGCAGGCAGAATCGTTTATCAGGATTTTACCAGAATTACTATGTCCATTGAAAACGGAGAGTTCGAAAAAAATGAAGCTTTGCTTAGTGCCATAAACACTGCAAAAGATAATTGTTCAACTTTGCATTTAATAGGGCTTTTATCTGATGGGGGCGTACATAGTCACAATACTCATTTGTACAGTTTAATTGAACTTGCGAAAAAAAATGGGTTATGTGATGTTCAAATACACTGCATTACTGATGGCAGAGATGTAAGTCCTACCAGCAGTCCAAAATACATAAAAGAATTAATCAAAAAAACAAAGCAATTAGGTATAGGCCGCATTTCATCAATTATGGGCAGATACTATGCCATGGACAGGAACAGGCAGTGGGACAGGGTTGAATTAGCTTATAATGCTTTGACAAAAGGAGAGGGTGAAATATACAAAGATCCGGTTGAAGCAATAAAAAGCTCTTACTTAACAGGTATAACAGATGAGTTTATAAAACCCCTTCTTATTGAAAAAAATAATGGTGAAATTGGAACAATCAAAGACAATGATGCGGTTATTTTCTTTAATTTCAGACCTGACAGAGCAAGAGAAATAACAAGAGCATTTGTTGATGATGACTTTTCAAATTTTGAAAGAAAAAAAGTAAATGTTAAGTTTGTATGTATGACCTTGTATGATAAGACTATTGAAAATGTAGAAATTGCATATAAACCCCATTTTGTACAGAATACTTTAGGTGAATATTTAAGCAGTTTAGGCATTAAACAGTTAAGAGCTGCTGAAACTGAAAAATATGCTCATGTTACATATTTTTTAAACGGTGAAATTGAAGAGCCTTTTGAAAATGAGGTAAGAATTTTAATACCTTCGCCTGATGTTCCCACTTACGACTTAAAGCCTGAAATGAGTGCCCTTGAGTTAAAAAACATGATTATGGAGCAGTTAGACAAGGACATTTATCAGGTTATGATAATTAATTTTGCAAATCCTGATATGGTGGGGCATACGGGTGATATAGAAGCAGCTGTAAAAGCGGTGGAAGCTGTAGATAAATGTATGGGTGAAATTGTAAACTTTATAATCAGAGCTGAAGGAACAGCAATAATTACATCGGATCACGGCAATTGCGAAGAAATGTTTGACAGAGAAACCCTTGATATAATAACAGCTCACTCTAACAACAGAGTGCCTTTTATTGTTGTCGGCGGTAAAAATTTTAAATTAAAAGAAGGAATTCTTGCAGATGTAGCCCCTACAATGCTTGAGCTAATGGGACTCGAAAAACCGGAAGAAATGACAGGGAAAAGTTTAATAGTTTATAATAAATAAAGGAGGATAGTATGTCTATAATAACAGATGTTTATGCAAGAGAAATATTGGATTCAAGAGCGAATCCTACAATTGAAGTTGAAGTATGGACGGAAAGCAGCGGATACGGTAGAGCAGGTGTACCTTCCGGAGCTTCAACAGGAGCATTTGAAGCTGTAGAGCTTAGAGACGGAGATAAAAACAGGTATTTAGGAAAAGGCGTGTTAACTGCAGTTGATAATGTTAACAATATTATTGCTCCTGAATTAATAGGAAGAGATTCATTAAATCAAACTGAAATTGATGAATTATTAATTGAACTTGACGGCACTCCCAATAAAGGTAAATTAGGTGCTAATGCAACATTAGGAGTATCTATCGCATGTGCTAAAGCTGCAGCAGATACATTAGGTTTACCTCTTTATCAATATCTTGGTGGAGTAAACGGTAAGGTTCTGCCTGTGCCGATGATGAACATATTAAACGGCGGACAGCATGCTGACAATAATGTAGATATTCAGGAATTCATGATTATGCCTGTAGGAGCTGAAAGTTTCAAAGAAGCATTAAGAATGGGAGCTGAAATTTTCCATAATTTAAAAAGCGTTCTAAAAAGCAGAGGTTTAAATACAGCCGTTGGTGATGAAGGGGGATTTGCACCGAATTTATCGTCAAATGAAGAAGCATTGGTAACCATAGTTGAAGCAATTAAAAAGGCAGGCTACGTTCCGGGAAAAGATGTTATGCTGGCGCTTGATGTAGCGGCTTCTGAATTATTCGATACTGAAACAAAAATATATACCTTGGAAGGTGAAGGCAGACAGTTTACTTTAGCTGAAATGGTTGATTATTATGCAGAATTGGTTAGCAAGTATCCAATAATATCAATAGAAGACGGTATGGATGAAGAAGACTGGGAAGGGTGGAAAATGCTTACCGAAAAATTGGGAGACAAGATTCAGCTTGTAGGTGACGATTTATTCGTTACAAATACGGTAAGACTAAAAAAAGGTATTGAATTGAATGTTGCAAATTCAATATTAATAAAATTGAATCAAATTGGAACAATAACAGAAACATTAGATGCTATTGAAATGGCAAAAAGAGCAGGTTATACAGCGGTTGTTTCACATCGTTCAGGAGAAACAGATGATTCGACAATTGCTGACTTGGTAATTGCTGTTAATGCAGGACAGATAAAGACTGGAGCACCTTCAAGGATGGACCGTGTTGCTAAATATAATCAATTATTAAGGTTGGAAGATATTTTAGGTGAAACAGCCCAATATAATGGATTGGAAGTTTTCTACAATTTGAGGTAAGCGGAATAAGGGAACACAAAAAATATAGTTGATTTCATAAATCTTTGGTGTTATAATTCTACTGTTATGCAAAGAAATGAACAGGAGGTGTTTTAATGGAATTAGTTGTAAGAATTCTTTTGATAATTGCAAGTTTAATATTAATTGCCAGTATTTTGCTTCAATCAGGTAAGTCAGCAGGTATGTCCGGAGATATTGCAGGGGGAGCTGAATCTATTTGGGGAAAGAGCAAAGGAAGAAGTTATGAAGGTAAATTAGAAAAAGCTACTACCATATCAGCAATAATATTTGTTATTGCATCATTAGCTTTAGTTGCAATTCAATAATATATTGTAATTATTTGGAAACAATGTCTATAATTATTCTAATACTGAGTTTGTGTTAGGATGAATTTAAATATCTATAAGCAGATGATAGTTTCATCTGCTAAATTGTAAATAGTATGGAGGAAAGAAATAAATGGATATTTTAATAATAGCTCCCATAGTGGGAGTTTTAGCTTTAATATTTGCCTTCTACAAAGCATCAGTTGTAGGCAAGGCCGATCCCGGAACAGAAAGAATGCAGGAAATTTCTTCATATATACATGAAGGTGCAATGGCATTTCTTGCAAGAGAATATAAGTCAGTTAGTATTTTTGCAATAATAATGTTCTTTATTTTAGGATTTGCAATTAGTTGGCCGACTGCAGCAGCATTTGCAGCTGGAGCTGCATGCTCGGCACTTGCAGGATATTTCGGTATGACAGTTGCAACAAAAGCCAATGTAAGAACTACAAACGCAGCTATGACATCAGGTATGAACCATGCATTAGAGATTGCATTCTCAGGGGGCTCAGTAATGGGAATGACAGTTGTAGGTCTTGGAGTTTTAGGAACAGCTATATTCTGGTTAATATTTAAAGATGCAAATATAGTTACAGGATTCAGCCTTGGTGCTTCATCAATAGCTTTATTTGCCCGTGTTGGCGGTGGTATTTATACGAAGGCTGCTGACGTTGGAGCAGACTTGGTTGGTAAGGTTGAAGCAGGAATACCTGAAGATGACCCTAGAAACCCCGCTGTTATAGCAGACAATGTTGGTGACAATGTTGGTGATGTTGCAGGAATGGGTGCAGACTTGTTTGAATCATATGTTGGAGCAATAGTTTCTGCAATAACACTGGGTGTTTTTGCTTATCAAGGCGAAAATGGCGTTTCTTTTGCTTTTATGGTATCATCAGTAGGAATTGTAGCTTCCATATTAGGAACATTGTTTGTTAGAGGAAAAGAAGGCTCAAATCCCCAGAAAGCTTTAAATATGGGTACATATGCTTCATCATTGATAGTAATGATTGCTTCATTTTTCTTAAGCAAATCAATTTTAGGCAGCTACCAGCCTTTTGGCTCAATAGTATTTGGTGTGTTTGTAGGATTAATTATAGCAAAAATCACTGAAATTTATACTTCAGATGAATATAAATATGTAAAAGAAATAGCTTCTCAATCTGAAACAGGAGCAGCAACAACAATTATAAGCGGTTTATCAGTTGGTATGAGATCTACAGCATTTCCGATAATAGTATTGGCAATAGGTATTATTGGTTCATATACAATTTCCGCTTATTCTCCGAACGGTATTGACGCTGTTAAGGGATTGTATGGTATAGCATTAGCAGCAGTAGGTATGTTGTCCACTACAGGTATGACAATTGCAGTAGATGCTTACGGTCCTATATCAGATAATGCAGGCGGTATTGCCGAAATGTGTGAACTACCTCATGAAGTAAGAGAAATAACAGACAAATTAGACTCAGTAGGTAACACAACAGCAGCAATAGGCAAAGGATTTGCAATAGGCTCAGCAGCATTAACAGCTCTTGCTTTGTTTGCATCATACACTCAGGCAGTGGGACTTACATCTATAAGCTTAACAGAGCCAAAAGTAATAGCGGGTTTATTTATAGGTGGTATGCTTCCATTTTTATTCTCAGCAATAACAATGAGTGCTGTGGGTAAAGCTGCATTCTCAATGATTGAAGAAGTAAGAAGACAATTCAGAGAAATGCCTGGCATTATGGAAGGAAAAACAAAGCCTGATTATAAAAGATGCGTTGATATTTCAACAGCAGCTGCATTAAAAGAAATGGTAGTACCTGGACTTTTAGCGGTTATAGTTCCTTTGATAGTAGGATTCTTATTAGGAAAGGAAGCTTTAGGCGGATTGCAAGCAGGTGCATTGGTTACAGGTGTTCTTATGGCAATATTCATGTCAAATGCAGGCGGAGCATGGGATAATGCAAAGAAATATATTGAAGGTGGCAAACACGGGGGAAAAGGAAGCCCTGCTCACCAAGCAGCAGTAGTAGGAGATACAGTGGGAGACCCCTTTAAAGATACGTCAGGACCTTCAATCAATATATTAATTAAACTTATAACTGTTGTTTCATTAATATTTGGCCCATTATTAAGCAACGGAATACTTTAAAAACTTTTATATATAAAAATCAAGACTTCTTCTTAGAAGGGGTCTTTTTTCTTGCAGATGTATTGTTTAGATGGTATAATCATTTCAATAAATTGACATATAATAATATGGGGGGTTGGGATGTATATTGATATAGACGGATTAAATATCAACTACATAGATGAAGGAAACGGTAAACATGTTTTGCTTCTTCACGGCTGGGGAGGAAGTATACAAACCATGATGCCCATTTTTAATATTTTAAAAGACAGATTTAGAGTAGTAACATTAGATTTACCCGGCTTCGGCAAAAGTGGTATTCCAAAAGAACCTTGGAATTCCTATGATTATGCTGAATGTATAAATAAATTCATTGAAAAATTAAATTTATATAATTTGATTTTGTTTGGTCATTCTCATGGCGGCAGAATTTCAATAATATTAGCAAGCAAATACAATATTGTAAAAAAATTAATACTTATTGATAGTGCAGGAATAATTCCAAAGAGGAAAGCTATATATTATATAAAAGTATATTGGTTTAAAATGCTTAAAAGGATTTATTTGATTTTTCCCGTAAAAAATAAACAAAAAAGATTAGATAAATTTTATGAGAAATTCGGCTCTCAGGATTACAGGGATTCTAAGGGAGTTATGCGTCAAACAATGGTCAAGGTAATAAATGATAATTTAGTAAGACTGTTGGCAAATATTAAAGTACCTACCTTATTAATTTGGGGAGAAAAAGATGAAGACACACCTGTTTATATGGGTGAGTTAATGGAGAAAGAAATCACCGATAGCGGTCTTGTGATATTGAAAGGAGCAGGTCATTATTCCTATATTGATAATTATGACCAATTTAGGGCAATTATAAATGAATTTTTAAAAGATGATTTTGGAGAGTGAAAATATGCCGATTATTATAAGTCTATATATATTTTTCTGGGTTTATTTGTGTGAGCTTAAATTAAAACAAAGCCTGCACATAATACAATTAGAAGGTTATAACAGTGATAAATACATAGCTTGGATGGGGAATAATAAAGACAAAATACATACGAAAAATGATAAAACTTATGTAATAGTTTTAATAATTATCTCGGCAATTTTAGCAATAATTGCCCCGCTAAGAAAAACGCTCATTTACCCATTGATATATGCAATTATATCATTAATATTTTTAACACTAAATTTCCAGTCAAAGCAGGAATCAAAAAAACCTTTGGTCTTCACACCAAGAGCTAAAAGATTATATGGAATAGCATTTTGTTTGGTTTTATTTGATCTTACATTAACTTTGTTGATTGTTAAGTGGATTACGAAAGATATATTGTCTTATCTTCCTGTATGGGCAGGAATAATTACAATTATTTATTATTTTTCATCATTTTATATGTATGGGGCAAATTACATAGCAAAACCTATTGAAGAAAGGATAAATAAAAAGTATTATATTCAGGCTTCTGAAAAAATTAAAAGCATGAACATTAATTCAGTGGGTATAACCGGTAGTTACGGAAAAACAAGCACTAAATTTATTGCAGAGACTATATTAAAAGAAAAGTATAAAGTATTAAAAACACCTGAAAGTTACAATACACCCATGGGAATAAGTAAAATAATAAACAATCAGTTAACCGATGATTACGATGTTTTTATTGCTGAGCTTGGTGCTACTAAAACAGGCGATATAGATGAGGTAGCTAAGCTTACAAATCCCAAATTTGGTATAATAACATCAATCGGACCATGCCATTTAGAAACATTTAAATCAATTGACAATATCATGAGAACTAAATATGAGCTTATTGAAAATTTACCGGATGACGGAACAGCTATTTTCAATTATGACAATGATTATGTAAAAAGACTTGCAGATAAAACATTTAAGCAGAAACTTCTGTATGGAATTGACAATATTGAAGAAACAGATATATTTGCAGCTGACATACATGTTGACAGCCTTGGTTCGTCTTTTTCCTTATGCATTAATAGCTTAGGAACAATTGAATGCAGGACTAAGCTTTTAGGCCGCCACAATATATTGAATATATTGGCGGGGGCAGCAATTGCATCAGTTTTAGGTCTGTCCTTAGATGAAATAAAAAGAGGAATTTCTAAATTGGAGGCTGTGGAGCATAGACTTAAGCTTATAGACCATGGAACAGGTGTATTGGTAATAGATGACGCCTTTAATTCTAATCCTGACGGAGTAAAGGCTGCCTTAGATGTATTGAATTCCTTTATAGACAGAAGAAAAATAATAGTAACACCCGGTATGGTTGAATTAGGCAGTATAGAAGAAACAGAAAATTATATTTTTGGTGAGCTTATTGCAAGTGTTTGTGATATTGTAATATTAGTGGGTGAAAAACAAACTCTGCCCATATACCAAGGAATGAAAAAACATAATTTCAATGAAGATAATTTGTATGTGGTTAATTCATTGAATGAAGCTACAGAAGTATTGAAAACATTGACAAAAGTTAACGATGTGGTTCTTTTCGAAAATGATTTACCCGACACATACGACGAAAAATAATTTTAGGAGGATGTCATGAAAAAAATAGGCATTATTATCGGCGGAAAATCAGTTGAACATGAAGTTTCAATAATAACAGGCATGCAGGTTTTTGAAAACATAGACAAAAACATTTATGAACCTAAGATAATCTATATTCAAAAGGACGGTAAATGGTTGGTTGGTGACAGTCTTCATGACATAAACAATTTTAAGACTAAGAAGTTTGAGGATGCATATGAAGTTTTGCCGGGATTTAATAACGAAAAACTGATTCTCTATCCTCATCCTGATCTTAAAACAGGTTTTTTTGGGAAAAAGTATGCTACATATGAAATTGACATAGTATTTCCTGCCGTTCACGGTACAAACGTGGAAGACGGTGCCCTGCAGGGATTTTTTCAAATGAACGGGATACCTTATGCATTTGGCTCCGTATTATGCTCTGCAGTCGGAATGGATAAGGTAGTAATGAAGAAAGTATTTCAAAGCTGTAACCTGCCCATTGTAGATTATACATGGTTTTACAGAAGCAGTTTTGAAGCACATAAAGATAAGATTATAGAACAAGCAGAAAACATAGGATATCCTTTGATTGTAAAACCTGCTAATTTAGGCTCAAGTGTTGGAATAAGCAAGGCAAATAATTTGGATGAATTATTGTTTGCAATTGACGTTGCAATATCTTATGACAGAAAGGTAATTATTGAAAAATGTATTGAAAATGTAAGAGAAATAAACTGT
>JAQVRY010000041.1 GCA_028700795.1 Tissierellia bacterium
TAACTATTTTAGCTGTAGTTCTTACCGGTTTAATCGGTGCAGCTTTTGCCCCTGCAGTAATTAACCGGGGCAAAATAAAGAATAATATTGCAAAGGGAATCGGAATCGGCTCAGCAGCCCATGCATTGGGTACTTCAAAGGCAATTGAAATGAATGAAGAAGCAGGCGCGGCA
Organism: Tissierellia bacterium; assembly: GCA_028700795.1. Lineage (GTDB taxonomy): Bacteria > Bacillota > Clostridia > Tissierellales > Sedimentibacteraceae > Sedimentibacter. The sequence continues at coordinate 174 of JAQVRY010000041.1, forward strand.
AGCGGTCTTGCAATAGGTGTAACCGGGTTATTGACCATAATAGCGGTAATTATTTTTGCATAGGAGAAAATATGATTAATTTATTTGAAATTAAAAAGGAAGATATGGAGCAAATCTACATATGGTTTTCCGACACTGAGTTTTTAAAATATTATGATTATTATCCGCCTAATCCTTTAAAAAAAGCAGATGTGGATAAAATGTTTAATTATTATAAAGAAAGCGGTAAATCTAAAGTGTTTGCTGTCAGAAAAGACAACTTACTTATTGGTGTTGCCGGTTTTGATGATATAATAAAAGAAAACCAAGTTGCAACTTTGTTTATCGGTTTAGGAAACGAAAATGAAAGAGGCAAGGGATACGGTAGAAAAACTATGAGGCTTTTGTTGGAATATGGTTTCGAAAACTTAGATTTTCACAGGATTCAGCTTAATGTATTAGAATTTAATGATAAAGCAATTGCTTTATATGAAAAATGCGGTTTCAAAAAGGAAGGCATTTTCAGGGAATTTGCATTAAGAGATGGTAATAGATATAATTTAATTTTGTATGGTTTATTAAGAAATGAATGGATAAAATAAAACTGTTATTTCATTGATTAATCGTTTGTGTCATTCTGAAGGCGCAGCCTGAAGAATCTCAGGTTTTCAAAGTATGAGATCCTTCGCTACGCTCAGGATGACACTATGCTATATTGCTGTCAATCATTCTTGCAAAGGAAGACAATGGTTTTACTCCAATTTCTTTTGAAGCAAACTTTCCTTCTTTAAAGAATATTATAGTCGGTATAGTTTGTATTCCGTAACGGATAGCTAATTCCTGCTGCTCATCTATATTTACCTTTGCAACATTAATTTTCCCGCTATATTGTTCTGCTACCTTTTCAATTACCGGTGCAACCATTCTGCAAGGAGCACACCATTCTGCCCAGAATTCCACTAAAGCATATCTGTTTTGTTTAATCATGTTGTCGAATTCCTGGGTGCTGTTGATAATTTTAATATTTTCTGCCATTTAAATTCTCCTTTTTATCTATTTGTAATGCTGCATGTTGAGCAGCAATCAAACCTTCACTTATTGCTTTTGAAAGCTGAAGGGGTTTTCCTGTAATATCTCCTGCCGCATATACTCCCGGAATATTGGTTTCCATGTGTTTGTTAATATTAATAAAATTACCGTCTAATTCCAATCCGTCAATTAATGCAGAAGGTGCAACTGCATCTCTGAGCATAAACACGGCGTCGGTTTTTATAACCTCATTGCCTGTATTAACAGCTTCAACAGTGTTTTCACCTATAATTTCAGTAATGGTACCTTTAATAAATTTTATATCATTGCTTAAATGTTCAGGTTCAGGTTTATTTGATATGAAAGTTACATTCGCTCCGATACTTTGCAAAAAGTTTGCTTCTTCCCATGCATCTTTGGATTGATCCCATACAACGGCTTTTTTGTTTTTGTAGAGCATTGCATCACATGTAGCGCAATAGCTTACTCCACTGCCTAAAAGCTTATCTTCTCCCGGCAGTTCTTTGATTTTTGATATTCCCATTGCCAGTATTATTTTTTTTGATTCTGAGATTTCACCGTTTATATTGACCATGAAGCTTTCACCAAAAGAAAGTATATTAACTGCCATACCTTTCTCTATTTTTATACCCATAGCTTCTGCATGTTCCTTAAATTTATCCATCAATTCTCTTCCGCTTGCATGATAAAAACCTAAATGATTATCTACCCGCTCAGCTTTTGACAGATAGTTCTCTCTATTTGAAAAAATTCGTACAGTCTTACCTCTGGTAACAGCATTCACTGCTGCGGATAATCCTGCAGGACCTGCTCCTATAATAATTATATCAACTATCTCTCCCATATTAACCTCTCATTCTTCAGGATTTATAACAGTCTAAAAGCTTAAGCTTCTGCTTATTGTAGTAAAAGCTCCCGTAAATGTTATAATTCCTATTATTATTAAAATAACTCCGCCAATCTTTATTGTATATTTGACCAGCTCTCTCTTTTCTTTAAAGAAATTCAATGTTTCTGTGGTAAATATTCCTAAAATTATAAAGGGTATAATGAATCCTAAGGCATAAACCAATACTAACATGTTTCCGGTAAATGTATTTTCGGCATTTGATGCTAATATTAAAACTGAAGCTAATGCAGGTCCTACGCAGGGAGTCCATGCAAAGCTGAATGTAAATCCCATTATGTATGCAAGTACTGGATTCACTTTTCCACCGATATTAAGATTTATCCTTTTTTCCATTTTCAAAAAATTTAACTTTATAATATTCAGTTGAACAAGACCCATTACTATTATTATTATGCCGCCTATTCTACTAAATAACTCCCTGTTCTTATTAAAGAATATACCCAATGTTGAAAATGATAAACCTAAAATAAAAAATACGCTGGAAATACCTAAAATAAAAAATAAAGTGTTAAATAGTACCCTTTTTCTTTCATAAGTAATAGTTCCGTCACTGTTGACTTTTCTTCCATTGCCTGCCAAGTAGCTGATATAAACAGGAATTAAGGGAAGAACACAAGGTGAAAAAAAAGATATAAATCCTTCCGCAAAAACCAATATTATACTTACATTAGTTGTTAAACCTGCGTCTCGCACGTTGACCTCCTGAAACAATATTATTAAAATATAGCAGGACAACTAAACTTTGTCAAGTAACTTTGTCACATATCTTTTTACAGCCACAGAGAGTTATCCGTGGCTGTAATAGTTATTCTTCAGATTCCCCCATAATTTGGGACATTCCTTCTGTGTCGCCTTACCTATTGTTCTTCTTCATTTATTACTTCTTCCTGAGCCGCTTGCTGCTCTCCGTTTATTAAAACATTGAGCTGATTTAAGAGTTTTTCTAATTCATCAATTTTTCTGCCGTATTCTGCCCAATTTCCGTTTTGCGAAGCTTCATTGGCATCATTGAATACTTCATTGGCTTTATTAATTAAGTCATCTATACTGGTATCATCATATTCTGTATCGGGTTCTTGAGGTCTTTCGGGTTTTTGCTCAGTTATGCCAAAAAGCCTATTAATGGCTGTATCCAATGTAGGCTCCATCAATATTTCATCGCCATAAGACACAACAACCATTTTCATTTCAGGGAAATTACTGTCTGTATCTGATTTTAAATATATTGGCTCCACATATAACAATGATTCTTCTATGGGGATTACTATAGTGTTTCCTCTCAAAACATCTGAACCCATTTGACTCCACAATGTAAGCTGTGAAGATATACTTGTATCTTGGTCAATTTTTGTTTCAATCATATTTGGTCCGGCAATTACTTTTGTTTTAGGGAATTCGTATAGCACAAGCTCACCGTAGTTTTCACCGTCATTTCGTGCTGCCAACAATGCTATCATATTATCTTTATTTTGTGGAGTATATTGATTGGTCAATAAAAACTCCACTCCTTCCTCCCCGGGAAGTTTAAACATCAAGTAACTTGAGCCTGCAGGTCCTTCGCCTCCACCCATATATTTTTCATTTGCTAAATCCCAATAATCCTCTCTCCCAAAGAAAACTGTTGTATTTTCTATGTGGTACAATCTGTACATATCTGACTGTACATCGAAAAATGCTTGTGAATATCTTACATGCTTTCTGAGACCGTCCGGCATTTCTTCAATTGGTTTCAATAAATCAGTAAAAATTTTATCATAGGTTTTTATAATAGGATCATTTTCATCTGACACATAGAAATCAATTGAGCCGTCATATGCATCTATAACAACCTTTACGGAGTTTCTTATATAATTAACACTCATACCGTTAATAAATATGTCTGTAGGTTGTGAATAAGGGAATCTGTCGCTTACTGTAAACCCTTCAATAATCCAATACAATTTACCATCATCTTGATTTACTACAATATATGCATCCGGGTCAAAGTACATAAAGGGAGCTATTTCAAAAACTCTATCCATAATATTTCTATTTAATAAAATCTTGGAATTGCTGTCTATATTGTTGGAAATCATCATTCTGTAGCTACCCTTTCTTATACTGAACATAAGTCTGTTAAAGAAAGAAAGGTTGATTCCTGCTTCACCCTCGTATAATGTTTCAACATTATCGGCACCTGAAGGATAGTCAAATTCCTTTTCATCTGTATTTATAATTATATAATTATTTGTTTTTTCACCAAAATATATTTCAGGCCTTTGGATATTAAAGTCTGTTTCAGTTGTGGGAGGAATATTCTTAACCAGCATTTCAGGCTGTCCCTGCAGTGTAACATTATTTACGGTAGACATTGTTATCCCATAGCCGTGAGTGTATTTTAAATATTGATTGACCCAGGTTCTTGCCTGTTCATTTAATCTGTCATGGTCAAGTTCCCTTGCTGAAAGGAAAACCTGCTTGGAAACGCCGTCAATTACATATCTGTCCACATCTACATCATTAAACACATAATAGGGTCTTATGCCCTGGAGCTGATTGTAAACCTGAATTAAAGGCTCTTGATCATTTATCCTGATATTGTCCATTACTTCAGGATTATTTTCTAAATCTTCAATTGTCAAATTATTATTGGCAGGAAATTGTATTGTTTTAACATCGTTTAATGCATAAGCATCTTGAGTGCTTTTTATGCTGTATTGCATGTATAATGTTTCTTTTGAAAGCTGATCAGGCTCAACTACAAATTTTTCTACGCCCGCTGCCATGCCTGTTCCTATAATTGATATTATGATAAGAGCTGCAGGAACTGCCAATGCTATTTTTAAATTTCTTTTTCTTGCACCGATAAAGAATGTTACTGCTGCAACTATACTTCCAACTGCTAACACTCTGTATAAATTCAGGGTAATGTTAATATCCGTATATCCTGCTCCAAATACCCGTCCTAACTGTGAATAAAGCAAATCATAGCTTCTTAATACATATCTCACACCTAACAGTACAAATAATAAAACACCTAAAATTGAAAGTTGATTTATTATTCTTTCAGCAAACTTTTTATTCAAAATATTATTTAAGTCTATATGCTGGCGAGGAAAGTTCTGTATGTCTTCAAATTGCTCTGAAACATTTTTTAAGCTATCCTTAAGTGCAAGAAAACCATTAAACAATATAATAATTACTGTCAGCAAAAATAGTATCGAAATAATAGAACTGACAATTGTATTTATAAGTGGTAGTTTAAATACATAAAAACTAACATCATTATTAAATATAGGGTCAGTTGCTCCAAATTCCACACCATTTAAATATTGAAGAATTTCAAACCACATGGTAGATATTATATTCAATGTTATAAAGAGACTTACTCCTGCAGAAATTAATTTAATAGTTAAATTCACCTTTTTATTTACATTGATAATTTCTAATTCTTCATCATATTTTTTCTTTAATCTCTTAATAAATATATACAACAATATGGTTAGTATTATAAAAATCGGAACTCCAATTGCAATTTGCGCTTTAATTTTTGTAAAGAATGTTTCGGTATAACCTACCTCTTTAAACCACAAATAATTTGTAACAAAATCAATTATACCGTTAAAGGAGTTAATTACTAAAAAAACAAGAGCGATAACTCCAAACACAAATAATCTTCCTTTATTCTTCATATTACCACCTTTTACTTATTATATTCGATTCTTAATTTTTCCAAAGATTTCTTTTCTATTCTTGATACAGTCATTTGAGATATTATTAATTCTTTGGCAATATCGCTTTGAGTTTTATTTTCATAAAACCTCTTTATAATGATGTCTTTTTCAAGATCATTTAGTTTACTCAAGGATTTGTTTATAAAATCTTTATTTTCAATTCGATTAAAAGATTTATCCTCAGCGCCAACAACATCCATGAGTGATATGTCATTTTCATCTTTGCTTAAATCAAATTTTTCATCAAGAGACTGAGAATTAAACATTCTTCCTGCCTCAAATGCTTCTAAAACTTCTTCCTCGGTACTGTTTGCATATTCTGCAATTTCCTTTATAGTTGGTGCTCTGTGAAGTTTACCTGTCAAAATATTATTATATTCATTGACCTTTCTTGATATTTCCTGAATTTTTCTGGGCACCTTAATAGCCCAACCCTTATCTCTGAAATATTTTTTTATTTCTCCCAATATGGTTGGTGTTGCAAAACTTGTAAATTCAAATCCTTTTGATATATCAAATCTTTCTATGGCAAAAATCAGTCCCATGCATGCAATTTGATATAAATCTTCATGTTCAATACCTCTGTTGCTGTATTTTCGAGATATGATTTCAGCCATGTATTTGTATTTTTCAAAGATTTGATTTCTTATTTCAATATCTTTAGTTTCATAATAAAGTAAAAACAAATCATAGTTTTTAATACTCTTGGAGTTTTTACTCGCTTCATACATATTAATCAACGCCTATTTTAGTTTTTTCAAAAGTTATTGTTTTATTATTAAAATCATAATTGAAATTATCAGACAAACTTTCAATAATCATTATGCTCATATCATCATTTAAACTTTCTACTGACAATTCACCGTCATTTAAATCAGCTACCGTCACAATAATTTTATTTTGGGAAACCTGATAACTTATTTCAAAATCTTCAGTGTTACGGTTTAAATTCTTTATAAAAAATGTGCAAATTTCAGATACTATTACCTTTATATCTTCAATTTCATCAATATTAAATCTGTTTATATTAGAAAGTGCGGATGATGTTAATCTTATTGTGCTCATATATTCAGATTTTTTAGGAATTTTCAATAATATTTTATCCATTTCATCACTCCCGGATATTAAACACTTTGTTTAAACCTGTAATATCAAAAAGTTTATAAATATTTGGCTTTAAATTGATTATTTTTAAATTTAAACTATTTTCCTGCATTTTTTTATAAATGCTCATCAAAGCACCAAGCCCTGTACTATCAATATACTCTAAGCTTTCACCGTCAATTATGATGTCGGCACTTCTTTCTTCAATCAATGCAAATATTTGATTTTTCAGTTCAGGAGAAGTGTATATGTCTACTTCTCCTATTGGTTTTATTTCTATAATGGTATCCTGTATTCTTTTTTCAATTTCCAAAGACATAATTTTAACCTCCATTATTCTTCTTTTTCAATATCTTCCTCTGTAAAAATCTTTGCTATTGATGCAACTTTATCGTCACCTTTTAATCTCATTGCTATAACACCCTGAGTATCTCTCCCCATTATGGAAATATTCGTAGCATGCATTCTGATTATTGTACCGTTTGTACTTAAGATCATTATGTCATCTTCTTTGTCAACTATCAATGAATTTACAATAAGCCCTGTCTTTTTATTTATGTTATGGGCTTTCATACCTTTTCCTCCCCTGTTCTGAGGTCTGTATTCCTGTGAAAGGGTTATTTTTGCATAGCCATTTTCTGTAACGGTTAAAATATGTTTAGTTTCATCACTTTTTTTGATTATGCTCATTGCAATAAGTTCATCGTTTTTGGTTAGTGTTATTGCTTTGACTCCCATAGTGTTTCTACCGGTATCTCTTACGTCGCTTTCATGAAATCTTATACCTTTTCCTCGTTTTGTAAGAATGAATATATCCTTTGTTCCGTCTGTTTTGTTCACACTTATCAATTCGTCGTCTTCTGCAATTTTTATAGCCACTAAACCGGTCTTTCTGTTTGATTCAAATTCACTGAGCTTTGTTTTCTTAATAATTCCCTTCTTGGTTACAAATATCAAAAATTCATCGTCATTAAATTCTCTTATAGGAATCACTGATTTAATTTTTTCACCGGCTTCAATGTTAATCAAGTTTATTGCAGCTGTTCCTTTAGCCTGACGTCTTGCTTCCGGTACTTCATAAGCTTTTATTTTGTATATTTTTCCTTTATTTGTAACAAACATTAAGTAGTCATGAGTTGATGTTATAAACAAATCCTTTACAAAGTCTTCATCTCTTGTGGTTAATGCAGTAATTCCCTTTCCGCCTCTGTTTTGAGCTTTATAAGTATCTTCAGGAAGTCTTTTTATATATCCGAAATGTGTCAATGTAATTGCAACATCTTCTTCCTCAATTAAATCTTCTACATTGATTTCTCCTTCATCAGCAATAATATCAGTTCTTCTTTCATCATAAAAATTATTTTTTATCTCTTTTAATTCATCTTTTACTATTTGGTCAATCAAATTCTTATTAGATAAAATTTCTTTGAACTTGTTTATCAATTTAATCAATTCATCATATTCAATGTTTAATTTTTCTCTTTCAAGACCTTGAAGACGTCTAAGTCTCATATCTACAATAGCTCTTGCCTGAATTTCAGATAAATTAAATGCTTCTATCAATCTTTTCTCAGCATCGTCATAGGATGCTCTTATAATTCTAATAACTTCATCGATATTATCAATTGCAATCAATAAACCTTCAATAATATGTGCTCTTGCCTCTGCTTTATTTAAATCATACTTTGTTCTTCTGACAATAACTTCTCTTTGATGCTCTACATAATGATAAATCATTTCTTTTAAGTTTAAAACTTTTGGCTCGTTATTTACCAAGGCAATCATAATAACGCTGAAGCTGTCCTGCATCTGAGTATGTTTGTATAATTGATTAAGAACTATGTTGGGATTATAATCTCTTTTAATTTCAATAACAATCCTCATTCCAGTACGGTCACTTTCATCTCTGATGTCAGAAATTCCTTCAATTCTTTTGTCCTTTACAAGCTCAGCAGTTTTTTCAATAAGTCTTGCTTTATTCACCTGATATGGAAGCTCTGAAACTAATATTCGGCTTTTATTGTTTTTCATTTCTTCTATTTCAACTTTAGCCTTTACCCTTAATATTCCTCTTCCTGTTAAATAGGCATTTTTAATGTTGTCTTTGCCTTCAATTATAGCACCTGTAGGAAAATCAGGACCTTTTATATATCTCATAAGTCCGGGAATATCAATATCAGGATTCTCAATATAAGCAATTGTCCCGTTTATTACCTCTCCAAGATTATGAGGAGGTATGGAGCTTGCCATTCCTACTGCTATACCTGATGAGCCGTTTACAAGCAAGTTAGGAAAACGGCTTGGAAGCACAACGGGCTCCTTCAAAGTTTCATCAAAATTAGGTCTGAAATCAACTGTATCTTTGTTGAAATCACGAAGCATCTCCATTGCCATTTTTGACATACGTGCTTCAGTATAACGCATAGCTGCTGCCTGATCACCATCTACGGAGCCAAAGTTTCCATGTCCGTCAATTAACTGATAACGCATGGAAAAACTTTGTGCCAACCTTACCATTGCATCATAAACTGCAGTATCTCCGTGAGGATGATACTTACCTAAAACATCTCCTACTATTCGGGCACTTTTCTTGTGAGGTTTATCCGGTGAAAGTCCCAATTCACTTGCAGAATATAAAATTCTTCTGTGAACAGGTTTAAGTCCATCCCTTACATCAGGCAATGCCCTTGATACAATTACAGTCATAGCATAGTCTAAATAAGACCTTTGCATTTCGTCAGAAATATTTATATCTATAATTTTACTTACATTCTCATTTTCGCTCATTTACAACCTCTCGCTTATATATCTAAATTCTGTACATATTTTGCATTTTCTTCAATAAATTCTCTTCTTGGAGCAACCTTATCTCCCATTAAAACATTGAATATTTCATCTGCCATCATTGCATCATTCTCATTAATTCTTAATAGGATTCTATTTTCAGGATTCATGGTTGTTTCCCAAAGCTGCTCCGGGTCCATTTCTCCAAGACCTTTATATCTTTGTATTTCGTTCTTATTATCTCTTCCAATTTCATCCAAAGCTTGATTAAGCTCGGCATCACTGTATACATATTTTTCGATTTTCCCTCTTTTTACTCTATATAAAGGAGGCTGGGCTGCATAAACATGTCCTCCTGTAATCAACTCCTTCATATATCTGTAGAAAAATGTAAGAAGCAAGGTTCTTATATGTGCTCCGTCTACGTCAGCATCTGTCATAATTATAATTTTATGATATCTTAATTTTGAAATATCAAAATCTTCCCCTATGCCACATCCAAATGCTGTAATCATATTTTTAATTTCTTCAGAATTAAGTATTCTATCTATTCTTGATTTTTCAACATTTAAAATTTTGCCTCTTAAAGGAAGTATCGCTTGAGTTCTTCTGTCTCTTCCTTCTTTTGCAGAGCCTCCGGCTGAATTACCTTCAACAATACAAATTTCACTGAGAGCCGGGTCTTTCTCCGAGCAGTCTGCCAATTTGCCGGGGAGTGCCATACTTTCAAGAGCACCCTTTCTTCTTACTAAATCTCTTGCTTTTCTGGCTGCTTCTCTTGCTCTTGCAGATTTTAAAGATTTTTCAATTATTACTTTAGCTATTTTAGGATTTTCTTCGCAATATGTGCTTAAAGCTTCTCCTGTAATACTGTCAACTATTCCTCTAATTTCGCTGTTTCCAAGCTTTGTCTTGGTTTGACCTTCAAATTGAGGATTTGTTACTTTGATTGATAATATTGCTGTAATCCCTTCCCTTATATCTTCGCCGGTAATTGATACATCATTTTCTTTTAATAAATTTGCTTTTTTTGCATAATCATTTAAAACACGTGTAAGAGCGGTTTTAAATCCTATTAAATGAGTTCCCCCTTCAATCGTATTAATATTGTTTACAAATGAAAATATATTTTCGTTGTAAGAATCTGTATATTGAATTGCAATTTCTACAATTACCTTATCCTTTGTTCCTTCAGTATAAATAACATCACTATGAAGAGGCTCCTTCTTACTGTTTAAAAATTGTACAAACTCCTTAATTCCTCCTTCATAATGAAACTCATTCTTTATTTTGTTTCTTCTATCTTCAAGGATTATTTTTATACCCTTATTTAAAAATGCAAGTTCTCTCATTCTATGCTTAATGGTTGTATAATTAAACTCTAATGTATCAAAAATTGTAGAATCAGGAATAAAGGTAATACTTGTTCCTGTTTGTTTTGTTTTACCTATTAAATCAACTTCTGTCTTTGCAATACCTCTTTCATACCTTTGACTGTACTTTTTGCCGTTCCAGTTTACTTCTGCCACCAAATATTCTGATAGAGCATTTACACACGAAACTCCAACTCCATGAAGTCCTCCTGATACCTTATATGCATCATTGTCAAATTTTCCTCCTGCATGAAGGACTGTTAAAACAGTTTCCAGTGTTGATTTGCCTGTCTTTTTATTTGTTTCAATGGGAATGCCTCTTCCATTATCTACAACCTCAACTGAATTATCTTTATTTATAGTTAATGTAATGGTATCGCAATACCCAGCTAATGCTTCATCTATGCTGTTGTCTACAACTTCATAAATCAGCTGGTGCAGTCCTCTTTCACCTGTAGATCCTATGTACATTCCGGGTCTTTTTCTTACAGGCTCCAAGCCTTCAAGAACTTGAATCTGATCTGCACTATAGTTATTGTTGTTTTTGTTTGTCGCCATTTATTTCTCCTCTAATTTAAAATGCTGCTTATTTTTCCTTCGTTTATATTAAAAATTTTTTTATTAAAATTTTTAGTTAAAATATTTAGCTCAAGCTCATCCGTACTTGTAATTATTGTTTGTATACCTTTAATATGCTCAATGAGATAGCTTTTTCTCTTATTGTCAAGCTCGGATAATACATCATCCAATAATAAAATTGGATATTCGCCTGCTTCTTCCTTTATTATTTCAATTTCAGCAAGTTTTAATGCTAAAATTGCAGAGCGCTGCTGTCCTTGGGAGCCAAAATATTTACATTCCTTGCCATTGATTTTTATTATTAAATCATCTTTATGAGGACCGTAAAGTGACGTTCCCCTTAGAATTTCATTGTTGAAATTTTTGTTTATCTTATCATAAAATGTTTTCTTTACTTCTTCCCTATCTGTGATACATCCAATGTTGCTTAAATAAAATATGTCCAATTTTTCCTTATTTCCCGATATACTTGAATATATATTTGCTGCAGTGTTTTTTAATTTGCTTATGTATTCATCTCTGTAAAGTGATATTTCTGTTCCTGTGTTTACCAAGTAATCATTCCAAATACTAATAATATCCTTATTTTCATATTTTGTATAGTAATTTTTTAACAACATATTTCTTTCTGTAGTAATTTTTTTGTATTTATTCAGCAAATACTTATATTTAGGTTTTATTTGTGAAATATCAATATTAATGAATTTACGTCTTTCAACAGGACTTCCCTTTATAATTTTCATATCATCTGGAGTAAAAATAACATTATTCAATATACCTATCATTTCAGATGTTTTATCAAGCTTAACACCATTTATGAAAACTTGCTTCTTTTTATTTTTTTCTAATATTATTTGAATTTTTATGTTGTAATTATTTTTAGTAATGTGAATTTCAACGGAGCTTTTATCTTCAAAAAAATTAATCAATTCATTTTCGCTGTTTAATCTGAAAGTTCTTCCTATGGATGCAATATAAATTGACTCCATAAGATTAGTCTTTCCTTGTCCGTTGTCTCCTATAAAAATATTAAGAGAATTATTTAATTCTGCTTCGGCTTCTTTAAAATTCCTGTAGTTTTTAATTATAAGTTTATTTACTATCATTCTTCCAAGAACGGGTACATTCCTTTATAGACAGACTCCAAAAACTTACTTACCATGAAGGTGTGTCCCCCTTCCTTTCTATTAAGTATTTTTCATTATTGAATTCAATTACATCTCCGTTTCTTAACTTTTTTCCCCTTTGCAGCACAATCTCTCCGTTAACCTTTACTAATCCATCCATTATGACATTTTTGGCCATGCCTCCCCCTTCAACGGCATTTGCAAATTTTAACAGCTGGTCTAATTTAATATATTCAGTATTAATATTTATTTTTTCCATAATACTCCTTCCTTATGACAAGGGGACGGG
>JAQVRY010000155.1 GCA_028700795.1 Tissierellia bacterium
AGCGGAAGCTGTAAAAGAACGTGATGATAAGCAGTTTGTATTTGTGGCAGAGGGTGAAGACGCTGCTTTAAAAGAAGTTACAACAGGGCTTGATACCGGAGATTATATTGAAATAAAAACAGGTCTTTCTGAGGGTGATAAAGTTATTGTGAAAGGTCAGGATTACATAAGCCATGGCAGCAAAATAAAGGTTGTAAGGGGTGAATAAAAATGCTTGCAAGATTTTCTGTTAAAAAACCCGTTACAATAACCATGCTGATTTTAATAGTGATTGTCATAGGAATAGTGTCCTTCAGCAAGCTTCAGATAGATTTACTGCCTCAAATGGAGCTGCCCTATGTAATGGTTCAAACAAGCTATCAGGGAGCCGGTCCTGAAGAAATAGAAAACATTATATCAAGACCCTTGGAGCAAACTTTGTCTACAGTTGAGAATATAGAAGGTATTATGTCAATTTCCAGTGAAGGAAACTCACTTGTATTAATGGAGTTTGCTTTTAATACTGATATGGATGAAATAATGCTTCAAATAAGAGAAAGGGTTGATGTAATCAAAGGTTTTTTACCTGAAGGTACGTCCTCACCCTTAGCGTTAAAGTTGGACCCTAATGCACTTCCGATAGTTCAATTGGCAGTTTCAAGTAAGGTAGATTTATATACCACACAAAAAATAGCAGAGGATGTTATAGCACCTCGATTCGAGCGGATTGAAGGTACTGCTTCTGCTTCTGTAACAGGCGGCTTGGAGCAGGAAGTTGAAGTAATGTTAAAAGAAGAAATAATTAAAGGATACAATTTAAGTTCTTCTTATGTTTCCCAGATACTTATGGCTGAAAATTTAAATATGCCGGGAGGAACAGTAAAAAAAGGAAATAATGAGCTTACAGTAAGGACAATGGGTGAGTTTAAAACTGTTGAAGAAATAAAAAATTTGACCATACCACTTACAAGGGGCGGTACTGTCAGGTTACAGGATATTGCTGATGTTAATTTAAAAAGCAAGGACCAATCATCAATAACCAAGTTAAACGGTAAGGAAGTTGTACAGATATCAATAATGAAGCAATCTGATGCCAACACTGTAAATGTTGCAAGCTCCATTGACAAAGAAATAGAAAAATTAAAAACAGAATATCCTGACTTAGAATTTGTTACTGTATTTAACCAGGCGGATTATATAAATTTGGCTATTGATAACCTTATAAGAACTGCTACAATAGGCGGTATTTTAGCAATAATCATACTTTTGATTTTCTTGAGAAGCTTTAAAACTACATTGGTAATAGCTATTTCAATACCTTTTTCAATAATAACTACATTTGTAATATTGTTTTTTTTCGGTATAACCTTAAATATGATGACAATAGGAGCCTTTGCCTTGGCAGTAGGAATGTTGGTTGACAACTCCATTGTTGTTCTTGAAAATATTTATAGAAACAGAAGTTTAGGTATGGATAGAATCACTGCTTCAGTTGACGGAACAAACGAAGTATCAATGGCAGTTACAGCATCTTCTTTAACTACAATTGCGGTATTTATACCCATCGTGTTCACCGGAGGATTGGCTTCTATATTATTTAAAGATTTTGCACTAACTATAACTATTGCCTTATTAAGTTCTTTGGTTATTGCTCTCACATTGGTGCCAATGCTTTCATCAAAGCTGATTTCCGTTAAGAACTTGGAATCAGAAGAAGCACAGGAGAAAAAACACGGTCCCTTAGTTGTATTCTATAAAAAGATATTAAGTTTCAGTTTAAGACACCGGTTAATAACGATACTGATAAGTATAGCATTATTTGTTGTAAGTGTCCTTATGGTTACATCTGTAGGAGCCGAATTCTTTCCTGCAACTGATGAAGGTATGATTAATATAAGCGCTACCTTGCCTTCAGGCTCTGAAATAGAAGAAATTGATGCCTTATTGAAGGAAATTCAAGATACAATAATAGAAATTCCTGAAATTGAAATAGCATTTACCTCTGCCGGAGGTGGAGATATGTATGGCATGGGAGGTAGTTCCACCGGCACAATCACAGTTTTGTTAAAAAACTTAGATGAAAGAGAAAGAAGCGCTAAACAAATAAGCGATGAATTAAGAGCTATGACAAAAGACATACCCGGTGCTGAGATAAGTGTTGCAGAATCCTCAACAATGATGATGGGAATGTCCGCGGGAGCCATAAGTATCAGCATTAAGGGTGATGATATAGATACTTTAAAAACCATTGGGGATGATTTTAAAAAAATAATTGCAAAAGTTGAAGGAACAAGAGAAGTTACTACAAGCTATGAAGACGGGATTCCTCAGGTTCAAATAATCGCTGACAGAGGTATTGCATCCCAATACGGCTTGACAACCGCACAAATCGGAAGCTCCATATTAAATACACTTTCAGGTTCAAATGTTACAAAATTCAAGGTTAACGGTGATGAAATAGATATTGTCTTAAAGGGGGATAATGTTTACGGAGAAAGCATCTCATATTTGGAAATGCTTCCGGTTGAAACTCCTATGGGCAGCAGCATACCGCTGTCTGAAGTTGCTGAAATAAGGGTTGAAAAGGGTCCCATAAGCATAATTAGGGAAAATCAGGTAAGAGTTATGACTGTGTCAGGAAGTGTTGTAGGAAGAGACGTTCAATCTGCTTCTCTAGAAATAGAAGAGCTGCTTAAAGAATATGAAATGCCCTTTGGCTACAGCTATATATTTGGCGGAGAAATAGAGCAGATACAGGAAACTTTTACGGACTTATTCCTGGTAATGCTCATGGCAATTGCCTTGGTTTATATGATTATAGCAGCACAGTTTGAATCATTGATACAGCCCTTATCAATAATGTTTTCGGTACCTCTTGCCTTGTCCGGTGGATTTATAGGACTATTTATTGCAGGACTGCCTCTCAATGTAATAGGGATAATAGGGCTGATAATTTTGGTAGGTATTGTTGTTAACAATGCAATAGTATTGGTTGATTATATCAACAACAGACGAAGGAGAGGAGAGGACAGGAATGCTGCCATAATGAAAGCAGGACCCATAAGAATTCGTCCGATCATGATGACTGCATTGACAACTATCTTAGGATTAGTGCCCATGTCGTTCGGTATAGGCGAGGGGGCTGAACTAACTCAGTCTATGGGTGTTGTGGTAATCGGAGGATTGACCCTGTCAACAGTTTTGACATTGGTTATAGTTCCTGTAATGTACACAATATTTGATGATATTGCAGATTTCTTTAAAAG
>JAQVRY010000042.1:0-6412 GCA_028700795.1 Tissierellia bacterium
GATGTCTTCCTTTTTTAATTCGAATATATCCTCTGTCATTTACCTTTGGCTCAATTCCGTTTATGCTTATGGCATACTTGCCCTTTGCAAATATAAAATCCAGCTCTTTTAAAATTTCCTGGTTATTTAGCATTTCCTCGCTTATATCGCCTACCATCATACTGAGCTCCAAAAGTATACGCTCAATCTCCTTTTTTTCTTCGATTTTTAAACTAGAAATATCATTGGTCATTTCCACCACAGCCATGGGCTCAATAAAAAGTGTGGAACCTGTTGCAGACTGGTCATGAATTATACCTTTCACCATGCTTCTGTATTCTTTCCTTACAGGAATTACATATCTGTCATTACGCATGGTTACTATTGCCTCCTGCAGGTATTTCTGCATGGAAGAAGAGCTTACAATTGAATTGATTTTATTTTTTATGGAATTATTTTTTATTTGAATTTCTCTTCTGATACGTTTCAGCTCCGAGCTTGCATCATCGGCAATTTCTTCTTCGCCTATAATAACCGAATATATTCTTTCTTCAATACTTTTGTCGGTATAAATACCTTCACACAAAGCTTCCAGCAAATCATAGGTCCTGTCATCGTTGTTAAGAAGAACGTAATTTTTTAAAAGTCTGGCAGCTCTTAAGGTGTCAGCACAATTTATAAGTCCTCTAAGGGATATAATTCCTCCCACAGCCCCCCTTTTCACATATTCCTTTATATCAGAAATGCCTCCCAAGGGAGGTGAACCTTTTTCAATAATTATTGAAAGTGCTTGAGCTGTTTGTTTTTGCTTGAATTTTACACCTTCGGAGTTAGAGGATGTATCTAATTTATATACTTCTTCTTTTCCCATATTGGTTTCAGCAAATCCGGCAACCTTTTCAATAATTTTATCATATTCCAAAACTAATTTAGATTTTTGTCTCATTATTATTCCTCCAAGCGGGGACGCTAAAGTATATTCTTCAGATAGTGGCCTCTTGTAAATTTGCTTTCCTGTAAAACATCAGGTGTATTAACCCCGTTTATTTCACAGTAAAGTGCGTCAATTATTTCTTCCACATCGTCTAAATACTTTGTATCTATTAAAAAATGCTCAATATTTGTTTTAACGAAATCATAGACTTTTCCTATTAAAGTCAAAGGTACGCTGTTGTATATATGAGTAAGCTTGTTTTGTCTTTCAATATTGAAAAGAACGTCCTTTCTATCCTTTAATTGATATTTGTTTTTGTAACTGCATTTTTCACAGTCCTGCAAGTTTTTACAATTTTTAAGAATCGACATAGGACAATTCTTCATAACCATAAGCTGCACGTATTCGTGTGCAACAATTTCAGAGCTTAAGGAAGCGTATTTCATCATACTTTCCATGTCTCTAATATTTGTTTCTACTGAAAATGTAAAGCTGCGAGCTCCCTTTTCCTTTAATAATTCTGCTGAAAAGGTATTGATAATGTTAAAAAATGGTCCGCAGTGAAGCTTAAGTCTGCTGTTTTTCTTAAAGAAATAAAAGCTTCCCACATTATTTACACATACACCGTCAAATATATCTTCATACAATTTCAGATTTTCTTTTAAAACTTTATAATTTGCGGCAGATACTATATTTGGAATCCATAAATATTTTTCTTCAATACTTACGTTTTTAACTTCTTCCATATGTAAATAGTAAGGCACATACAAGCGCTTAACCTTAATATTATCAGCATACTTTAATTCTTCAATGGTGTTTATTAATAGGCTTAGTTTTGGTGACGTATTTTTTTCATTGTTATATGTAAAAATATCATTATATGTAATAGGTTTAATTCCTCTTCTGTCATAAATCTTGCTGCACTTTTCATAAAGTATTTCTGTTGCGTCACGCCTTAATTGATTAAGTGTGCTTTTCCTTATAAAAACGCCTTCGTCCTTTTCAATTTTCAGCTCATTCAATTCATATATGGTATTTCCTAACTTTGACAATTGCTCATGAATTATTTCATTCGTAACATTATTTTTAATGCTTGTTTCGCAAACCTCATTGCTTTTTACTTCTATTGTGTTTTTTCCGTCGGAAAGCTTTAGAATAGCTTTCTCTCCAATTTTTAGCTCAATACTGAAATCAATTTTATTTCTTCTATGTTTAGAATATTCCTGCGCTTTATCCTTTACATCTTCTTCTATTTCCTCAATATTTTCTCCCTTTACGCCCGAACTTAGTTTTGCATACATTTCATCGTCTTTTGAAGGTTTTAAATATCCGTTTGTATAACCTCTACTGAATGTTGCCATAGCCTTGTCTTTTAAATAAGTAGAATCTATATTGTTGCCGCTGTAATAATTATCTATTATTTGTTTGTAGTATTCCACTACTGATGAAGTGTATGCAGGTCCTTTCATACGGCCTTCTATTTTGAAGGTTTTTATTCCTGCTTCAATAAGTTCATAAATGGTTTCCCCTGCGATAAAATCTTTTAAACTCAGCAAGGGTATTGTATTATAATCTTCAATTTCCCGGTTTTGTTCTTTATCAAAAAAGCTATAGCTCAGTCTGCAGGGCTGTGCACATTTTCCCCGGTTGCCGCTTCTGCCTCCTAAAAAGCTTGACATATAGCATTGTCCCGAATAGCATGTGCAAAGAGCACCGTGAATGAATACTTCCAAATCAGTATCGGTATTCTTCACGACCTTCTTAAGCTCTTGTATTGACAGCTCTCTTGCCATAATTATTTTTTTTACATTGAGCTCTTCAAAAAACTTAACACCGAATTCATTATACACGGCTGCTTGTGTGCTTATGTTCACCGGAAAATCAGGTATGTATTTATTTATAAGATATAATAAACCTAAATCTTGAACTATTACCGCATCTACGTCATTTTCATACAAAAATATTGCATAATTCAATGCATCCGTAATTTCATTATCCTTTAAAACCGTATTCATTGTTACATATACTTTTACGCCTTTGTTGTGTGCATATTTTACAATATGCTTCATTTCCTCGTTATCAAAATTCCGAGAATTATGCCTTGCGTTAAAAAACTTTCCGCCTAAATATACTGAATCTGCTCCACTGTTCACTGCGGCATAAAAGGATTCAATACTGCCTGCCGGTGCTAATAATTCTACATTCATTTCTTCTCCTGTTTTTAAAAAAGAACGCTGACGCGTTCAAGTATTTATGGGTTAACACCTCTATATTTAATGTCCCTTTATTTTGCTGTTTCTTCGTCTAATAGCTCCATGAGATCCATATTATCCTTTTTCAGCTTATTTATTTCCAACTGGTTCTGGAAGTTTTCAGCTTCCTTTCGGTTTAATTTTTCCTGCAGCTGGTTTATGTTGTTAATAAGGCTTTCCTTGTCGCTGTTTATCATTAAAAGCTCTTCTAAATATTTTTCTTTTTCTTCATTAATTGATTCATACTTTTCTTTTATTACATCCTCATTGCCTTTTAAATCATTTATTAATTTATCCTTGGAAGCTATTGTTTCATCCTTGTCGTTAAGCTTATTCTGCAGCAGGTTGATTTTATTTATCAAAGAATCAATATCCTTTTCTTTGGAATCAACCAATAAGTTCATTTTCTGCTGCTCATCGCTAAAATTATAGAGCTTCTGTGACTTATCATCGACAGAGCTTTTTAGGTCTCTTATGTTTTTTTCAAGCTTGATTAATTCCTGCTCCTTCTCGTTAAGCTTTAACTGCAGCTTTGAAATTCTTCCGTTTAAACTTGACTTTGTATTATTCATAAAGTTTATTTCTTTTGTGAAGTTTTCTCTTTCTTTGGATAATTCATCGTTATCCTCAATTAACTCTTCGTTTTTTAATTTTAATTCATTTATGAGCATTTCACTCTTCAACAGTTGCTGTTCTTGTTCACTTACTCTATCCTGCAGCTTTGTTATTTGAGAATTTAAATATTCACGATCATTATCTCTTGCCAATAATTTTTCCTTGAATCTTTCCTTTTCAATTATTGCATCTGCTGTCTTGTTTACTGATTCTTCTCTTTCTTTTTCAGATGATTCTTTCGCTTCTTTTAAATTCTGAATTTCTTCACACATATCTTTTTTATATTCAACAATTTCATCTGAAAGTTTCAAATACCTGTCAATGACCACAAAGGATGACAAAATTAATTTGTCTATATCATTAAAACGCTTGTTTTGATTAGCTATTATATTAATTTGATTGTTTAAAACAGATTCTATTTTTTTTACATATTCGGGACTTTCATCAGTTTTAACATTATACTTTTTATCTCCAATAATTATTTCCACTTTATTCATCTCAGATCCCCTTTATTTTTAATCGTGAGTAAAATAATATATCCGTAACTATAATATAAATGAAAATCCTTAAAATTTCAATAGTAAATAATGCATTTTCTTACTAATTTAATAATAAATAAATTAATTATTGGCTTCATTTGCTTTCCACTTAATTATTTCAGCAGCTATTGAGTCTGCATCTAATTTATTTTCTATTAAAAGCTCGTCTATTGTGCCTTGTTTAATGAATTCATCAGGCAAAGCTTTCAGCAATACATTAATGTTATTAGGAAGTAAATTAAAAATATTCACAGCATAGGAAGAATAAATTGTTGCTTCATCAATTATTACCAATGATTTCGTTTTGTTAACGGACTTTGTTATTAGCTCTATGTCAAATGGCTTTGTAAATCTTAAATTTAGTACTTCTGCATCAATATTTCTTGTTTTTAAGATTTCCCTTGTTTCAATTGCTGTCTTTACCATTTTCCCGGCAGCAGCTATTGTTATATCCTTTCCTTCTTCAACTATGCATCCTTTGCCCAAGACTATTCTTAAGTCACTGTTGTTGATATTGTCATTCATGCTGCCTCTTGGATATCTTACTGCTACAGGCCCGTCAAATGAAACGGCAAATTCCATCATATTACCGAATTCCCTGTAATCAACCGGAGATAATACTGTCATATTGGGAATCAAACTCAAAAATCCTTCGTCAAACACACCTTGATGTGTTTCGCCGTCGTTTCCCACCAATCCTGCTCTGTCAACAGCAAAAATAACATGAAGGTTTTGTAATGCAACATCATGGATAATTTGGTCATAAGCTCTTTGAAGAAATGATGAATAAAGTGCAACAACAGGGATAACACCACTTACTGCAAGGCCTGCAGCCATTGTAACCGCATGTTGCTCTGCAATGCCTGCATCAAAAATTCTATCGGGGAATCTTTTTGCAAAATCCTTAAGCCCGGTGCCATCAGTCATAGCTGCTGTTATTGCAACCACATTTACATTTTTCTCTGCAATTTCACACATTTTAATGCCAAAGTAATCGGAATATGATTGAGCAGATTTTTTTAAAGCCTCTCCTGTTTCTATATTGAAAGCAGAAACACCATGAAATTCATTCGGCCTTTCTTCAGCAAACCTATAGCCCTTGCCTTTTTTTGTAATTACGTGCATTAATAATGGACCTTCAATATTTTTTGCAGTTTCCAAGTATTCAATAATTTCATGTATATTGTGACCGTCAACAGGTCCCATGTATGTAAGTCCTAACTCTTCAAAAAGCATACCGGGAACAACTATTTGCTTTATTCCGTCTTTTGCTCTTTTTAAAACTGATTTAATTTGTTTGCCAATGGGTATTTTGCTTAATAGTTTTTCGACATCCTTTTTAGTTGACAAATATCCTTTAGAAGTCCTAATTCTGCTTAAATAGCGGGACATTCCTCCTACATTTTTGGAGATGGACATTTCATTGTCGTTTAAGATTATCAACAGTTTTGTGTTGCTCCTGCCGGCATCGTTTATTGCTTCAAAAGCCATTCCCCCGGTAAGGGCACCATCTCCTATTACTGCAACAATTTCATAATCTTCATTTTTTAAATCTCTTGCTCTTGCCATCCCCATTGCTGCTGAAACAGAGGTGCTGCTGTGTCCCGTATCAAACACATCATAAATACTTTCATTCCTTTTTGGAAATCCGCTTATACCATTAAACTGCCTTAATGATGGCATTTTATCTTTTCTTCCCGTAAGAATTTTATGAGCATAAGTTTGATGACCCACATCCCATATTATTTTGTCATGGGGAGTATTAAATACCTTGTGCAGTGCTACAGTGAGTTCTACCACTCCTAAATTTGATGCAAGGTGCCCTCCTGTTTTTGAAACATTTTCTAAAATATATTCTCTCAATTCGCTGCAAAGAAAATTTAATTCCTCCACATTTAAATGCTTGATGTCTTCAGGCGTATTAATATTATTTAAAAATTTCATTATAACCTCACTATGCTTATTTGAAATGCATTAAAACAATGGCATAAATTGCCATTGCGTTTTCAACACGTCTCAACGAGGAAGGTAATTTTCTAAACGGCTCTTTCTCGTTTTTATAATTATATTATGTTTGAATTATTATGTCAAAG
>JAQVRY010000042.1:6512-13014 GCA_028700795.1 Tissierellia bacterium
CAGGATGAGGTATTTTATTTATTTCATTCATTTCCATGCGTTTATTTACAATCCATGTATTCAGTAATTCTTCAGGGAATACTCCTCCTTGAAGTAAGTAGTCATGATCTTCTTCCAAAGCTGTAAGTGCTTCGTCTAATGATCGAGGCAGGGCTGAGAGTTTTTTCTGTTCTTCCGGTGAAAGATTGTAAAGATTAAAATCGTATGGTCCCCAACCGTTTTCATGAGGATCTATTTTATTAATGATACCGTCGATACCTGCCATAAGTATAGCTGCATAAGCATAATAAGGATTGCATGTCCCATCTGGATTCCTTATTTCAAAACGTTTTGTTTCCGGGGATTTGGCATATGCCGGTATGCGGACAACCGCGCTTCTGTTTGAAGTTGCGTAACCTATTGTAACCGGTGCCTCATATCCCGGTACAAGACGTTTGTATGAATTTGTGGAAGGATTTGTCAAACCGCAAAGAGACCTGACATGTTTCAATAAACCTCCTATAAACCAATGAGCTTCTTGACTCAGGCCGGAATATCCATTCTCATCATAGAAAATAGGTTTTCCATCCTTCATTAAAAGCATATGTACGTGCATTCCGTTCCCAGCTTCTCCGAAAATGGGTTTAGGCATAAATGTTGCAGTTTTATTTTCAGCTATGGCAGAATTTTTGATAACATATTTTATTATCATTGTTTTGTCAGCCATTTCAGTCAACTCTCCAAGCTCAACCTCAATTTCAAGCTGTCCCGGACCGCCTACTTCGTGATGGTGATATTTGATTTCTACGCCCCAATCCTCCAAAAGAAGACACATCCTGCTTCTCAATCCGTAAGTTATGTCATGAGGTGCAGTTATATGATAGCCGCCTTTTAATGGGACAGTATAACCTAAATTTTGGCTTTCGTTATTGCCGCTGTTCCACTCAGCTTGGGATGTATCCATCTCGAAAGCAACTTTATTTGGTTTGCATTCATAACTGATATGATCCAGAACATGGAATTCAAATTCAGGACCAATAAACATGGAATCAGCAATTTTACTTTTACGTAAATATTCTTCTGCTTTGAGAGCAACATTCCTGGGATATTGAGCAAATGGCGTATTTCCATCGGGATGTATAACAAATACATTGCCAATCATAGTAAGGGTGGGTACATCAACATAAGGATCAATATGGGCACTAGTAAGATCAGGGATGAATACCATATCGCTTTTTTCAACGGTAGCATAACCGTAATTTGACCCATCAAAACCAATACCATACTTCATTGTATCATCATTAAGTCTTTCAGCCGGAATCGTTAAATGACGCCAGCGTCCATTTATGTCAATCATCTTAAAGTCAATCATTTTAATTTTGTTAATGACACAATACTCTTGCACTTCATTTACTGTTGAAAACATGAAAAACCTCCATAATTATATTTTAGGTAGCTTATGGCAATATTATACAACATACTTGAGAACTAAAACAAGCCTTATCTTCACCTTGTTGGAATTTATGTTAACCTATTATATTGTTTTTGACTTTCTTGAAATAACACTGTACTTTTTTCTAAATCTATAATATTATTGGTCTATATAATTATTTTTTTATTATTAAAATAAAAAATGTGTTTGCAATAATTTAGAATTCTAAGAAAGAAGGAGGTCAATATGAACAAAAAATGGGTTTATTTATTCAAAGAAGGAAGTGCTTCTCAAAAAAGCTTATTAGGAGGAAAGGGCTCAAATTTAGCCGAAATGACTAACATTGGAATGCCTGTACCTCAGGGATTTATTGTTACTACGGAAGCCTGCACGGAATTTTATAATCAAGGAGAAAAATTATCAGAAGAAATAATCAGCCAAATTAGGTCTAGTTTATCTATTCTTGAAGAACAAACAGAAAAGGTATTTGGCAATGCTGAAAATCCTCTTTTGGTATCAGTTCGTTCAGGAGCTAAATTTTCAATGCCGGGAATGATGGACACAATCTTAAACCTTGGTTTAAATAACGACACGGTTGAAGGTATTGCAAGAAAAACAGGAAATACACGCTTTGCATATGACAGTTTCAGAAGATTTATTCAAATGTTCAGCGATGTTGTTTTAAACGTTCCTAAGCATTTGTTTGAAAATGCACTTGAAAACAAAAAAGAAAAAAACGGATTCAAATTTGATACTGAATTAACTGCAGATGATTTAAAAGAACTTGTACAGGAATTCAAACAAATTTACAAGAAGGAAGTACATGAAGATTTTCCGGACGATCCTGAAAAACAACTTTTAATGGCAATAGAAGCTGTATTCAAATCATGGAACAATCAAAGAGCTATTACATACAGAAATTTATATGACATACCTCATGATATAGGAACAGCTGTAAATGTTCAGTCTATGGTATATGGCAACATGGGTGATACATCAGGCACGGGGGTTGCATTCACAAGAAATCCATCAACAGGAGAGAACAAAGTATTCGGTGAATTCTTAATGAATGCCCAAGGCGAAGACGTTGTCGCCGGAATTCGTACTCCCCTTGTAATTGACAAATTAAAAGAATTAATGCCGGAAATATATGATGAATTTATAAATGCTTCTAAAAAATTAGAACATCATTATAAGGACATGCAGGATATTGAGTTTACAATTGAAGAAGGTAAACTTTACATCCTTCAAACACGTTCAGGCAAGAGAACAGCCGACTCTGCATTAAGAGCTGCAGTAGAAATGGTAGATGAAGGATTGATAACTAAGGAAGAAGCTGTTTTGCGCGTTGACCCGAAATCATTGGATCAGCTTTTACATCCAAAGTTTGACCCTGAAGATCTTAAAAAATCAGCTCCTATTGCAAAAGGACTGCCTGCTTCTCCGGGTGCAGCTTCAGGAAAAATATATTTTACGGCTGAAGATGCAGTTGAAGCATCATTAACCGGTGAAGAAACAATTCTTGTAAGAAAAGAAACATCTCCCGAAGATATTGAAGGAATGAGCAAAGCTAAAGGTATACTGACCTCAAGAGGAGGAATGACTTCCCATGCTGCCGTTGTTGCAAGAGGGATGGGTAAATGCTGTGTTGCCGGTTGTGAAACAGTAGTAGTAGACGAAAAGAATAAAACCATGACTGTCAATAAAGTGGTTTACAATGAAGGCGATTATATTTCACTTGATGGTTCAACTGGAAGCGTATATGTGGGCGTAATAAAAACAGTTCCAGCTAATATATCAGGAAACTTTGAAAAATTAATGGTTTGGGCAGATGAATTCAGAAGACTCAGAGTTCGTACTAATGCAGATACACCACATGATTCTCAAGCAGCCGTTAAATTTGGGGCAGAAGGTATAGGTCTTTGCAGAACCGAGCACATGTTCTTTGAAGAAAGCCGAATATTCTCTGTAAGAAAGATGATTATTTCTGATACTGTTGAGCAAAGAGAAAAAGCATTGGCAGAAATCTTGCCTATGCAGAAAAATGACTTCAAGGGAATATTTAAAGCAATGGGAGTTCGTCCTGTTACAATCAGGCTTCTTGACCCTCCTCTTCATGAATTTTTACCGACTGAGGAAGAAGATATAATAGAATTGGCTGAAGCCATGGATGTTCCTTTACAAGAATTAAAGGCCAAAATAAACAGTCTTCACGAATTTAATCCAATGCTTGGCCACAGAGGCTGCCGTCTTGCAATTTCATATCCTGAAATAGCAAAAATGCAGACAAGAGCAATAATTGAAGCTGCCATTGAAGTTTCAAGGGAAGAAAATTTAGAATTCGTACCGGAAATAATGGTTCCCCTTATTGGTAAGAAGGAAGAGCTTATCATATTGAGAAAATTAATAATCGAAACAGCTGAAGAGACAAAGAAGGAATTCAAATCCGATTTGAACTATCTTGTAGGCACAATGATTGAAATACCAAGGGCATGCTTAACAGCTGATGAAGTGGCAGAATATGCTGATTTCTTCTCCTTTGGTACTAATGACCTCACACAGATGACATTTGGATATTCAAGAGATGATGCCGGCAAATTCCTTGAAGATTACAAGGAAGCTAAAATTCTTGAACAAGATCCATTTGAAACCATTGACCAAGAAGGAGTCGGCATATTAGTTGACATGGCTGTTAAATTAGGCAGAAAGGCAAAGGAACACCTGCACCTTGGAGTTTGCGGCGAACATGGCGGAGACCCGGCATCAGTTGAATTCTTCCACAGAGTAGGTCTTGACTATGTATCGTGCTCACCGTTCAGAGTTCCTGTGGCAAGACTTGCTGCTGCACAAGCTGCTTTAAAAGATAAGTTAGACATCCATATAGACAAATAAAAGTTGGGGTTAGAAAATCTTAACATTAAATAAAACTACAAAAATGATTATGAAGATGGGCGGTTAAGCAGGTTTAGCTTGACCGTCCTTAAAAAAATATTCCGTGGGATTCTACAAATTTACTTGTATAATAGTTTAGACGGAGGAGGTGAACCTGTGGATGAAAAGATTATTGAGCTTATAAGATCATCAAAGGACAAAGGCCTAATGCTCATGCAACAACAATATTCAGGGCTGATGCATTATATAGTTGGAGGAATTCTACAAAATGAGAGCGACATAGAAGAATGTATCATATCTGCAGCTGACATCCCAAATCGCTGCAGAGCTTGGAATGACAGAACGTTCTATCGAAGGAAGACTATACCGCCTGCGAAAAAAGCTGCAGAAGATATTAGGAGGTGATTTTAGATGAGCGAAAAAGATTATAACTTTGATAAGCAGATGATTGAGCAGCTCAGCTATGTGACCCCTCCGGAAGAGGAAGTACGTAAGACAAATCCATGGAGCAAACCCATTGGCTTTATCACTTGGGGCTTTATCCTGACAACAATGCACTTGAATTTTTTATACCTGCAGTATATTTTGCCTGTTATAGGTGTTATTCTTATTTTTCTTGGCTTTCGTAGCCTAAGAAACGAAAACAAATATTTTAAAGTAGCATGGTTACTTTCCATATTGAAGCTATCATTACACCTGGGAGACCTAGTATGGATTTCAACGCCCCTAAACATTATGGACTATCCCAAGTTTGCTATAGGCTCGGTAATGTTTCCATTCCAAATAGCTTTGTTTCTTGTTTTCCGAGCGGCATTGAAAGAGACTTCTAAAAAAGCGGACAGATTAATGGAATCAGATCCATTACTTTGGGCAACCTTGTGGACAATAGCAGCATACCTTATTGCTCTATCACCACTTTCCAATAGTTGGCTGATTTTTATTCCTATGTTAGTATGCTATATTTTTATTGTGCGCTCATTATACAGCATAGGAGATGAATTGGACGATACTGGATATGTTCTGACAAATGCACCGGTCAAAATCAGCAATCAAACATTCGGATGGACTTATTTTCTTATTGCATTTACAGTTGTAATAATATGCAGTATTTTCTCCAATCACCTAAAATTACAATCACAAGAGTATTTTCATCCAGAAACCACAGAAGCTAGGCAACATCTCCTTGACCTGGAATTTCCGGCTGAAGCCCTGCGGTATCTCAGCAATGAAGATGTGACAATGCTAAGTGAAGCTGTTAATGTGGAATCATTCAGTAAGTTGCTTATGTTTGATGCAAAGAGAATTGAACATGAGGAAAGATATGGAAACAATATACAAATAACTCATACTTATGAGCCGGGTAAAAAGAATATGGATGCTACTACGGTCTATATCGAGCTGCCGAAAAATGTAGTATATGCAATGCAATATTTCACATGGAATGGCGGGCGGCCAATCTGGCAGGACGGCATTCTGATTTCAGGAGAAACAGCGGCGGATGATAAGCAGATAATCAGCAGCGGCCTCTTCTACAGCAAAAGAGATGTCGAGTATACTGCGGATTTTCCCCGCCTTGTATGTGACAGAATGACACAACAATCGATGTTTGGCACCTACTACCCTGTGCTGATAACAGGTGCTCTAAGTTATCCGCTTGGCTCTGAAGATCAGGGCGGATATGTGCTTTACCGTTATACTGTCAAGGTTGACAGTGATATTTATGATACTTATAATATCTTTAGCTACGTACACCTTTTAAGCCCCTTACACATTCCATACACAAGGACTGAAGATTTGATTTTGAGCGGTGCTTATACCTTTGAGGATATGTTGCAGCAACATCAAACAAAATATGAGTCTTTAAGGAAACCTGATTAAATAAAAAAAGGATTTGAGTTGCTTTAAAATCAAATCCTTTCAACTCCTTTATTATTTTTTCTCTTCTAAAGCCAAATTTTTGTATGTATTGAATATAAATTTTAATCCATCATGTTCATGTATTTCTGATGCATAAGTGAGAAGCCAATCCTTGTCTTCATCAAAATTATGCAAATATGTATCTGCTTCTAATATGGCGTCAAATTTAGTAATGTATGCTTCACTGCAATATGGATACAGCTCGTTGTACAATATACCCCCACCTATTAAAAACACATCGTCGCTGTTATATTTTTTTAGTTCTTCAAACAAAGCTTCTGT
>JAQVRY010000043.1 GCA_028700795.1 Tissierellia bacterium
CCTGGCACCAATGTCATAAGAGAGGACGATTCATCTCTATTAGAAGAATTGTCCTTTTATAGTTATAGGATATGAAAAAATAACATCCATGCTGAAAATAATATTCCCGATATAATCCATAGAACGGGTAATAGCTCATTATATCGATTCTTCTTTCTTACAATTATTATATTTAATATAAGAATTGATAACGTGAACCATCCGAAAAGCTTCATGTAAGGAGCATATTTAAGCAGCGAGAAGGTTGTAATCCCTTTATACATTATCAAACATAACATAATGAATGAAATGATTTGGAAAAAGGAATTCAACACAATACTGTATTTATATTTATCCTTTATATTGCGAAGCATTATAATCTCCCGTATAAGAATCATAAATGTTACAAATATAAATATCATCGGTACAATTCCTATTAAAATTTTATGCTGCCACAATGGAACCCTTACATATGATATAGCATTAGAAGACATAATTATTTTGTCTTCTTTTTCTTGGAATTTTAGCAATCCTAAATTTGATGAATACAAATCATTGCCAACTAAAGTCATCTTTTCGCCATTAATGTAATACCCGTCTTTGTCTGCATCAATACTAATAATTTTGCTCGGGATAAGGTAACTTAGAATTTTTTCAGGTGTTTTAAAGTTAGACCAGTTATTAACATATAAACCACTTATCTCAATGGATGTATTGCCTTGTTCTACAATGTATTCTTGTTTTTCACCATAGATTAAGGCAGTCGCTTTGTTCATAATTGCATCAATTTCATGCTCAGCAACAAATGTGTTAAATGATAGGAAAATCCCGGTATAATCTTGTGAATAAAGGGCTACCCTTGTATAAAAATTGAGAGTTTCTCCTTTTTTGTCAAAGTAAATTTTGCTGTTATGTGATTTTCTATTCCAGATGTAGCCCATACCTTCAAGTTCCTCTGACATTGTAAATTGTTTATTAAATAATTCTTCTTTAAAATTAGGAGATAAGACACGGTTATCATCGCTATTCATAAGCCAAATCATATATTTAGCCATATCCTCAGCTGTTGACACAGCCGAGCCTTCAGGATATATGTTCATATAAGGCTCAATAGTTTCATTACCATTCGGTAAATATGCTTTTGAAACATAAGCAATATCGTGCATAAATCTAAATGTTGTCCTATTCATATTTAAAGGCTTAAAAATCTCCTCCTCACAGAAGCGGGCAAAATCCTGACCTGTAATACATTCAACAACATATGCAGCAAGTGCGATACCGTAATTTGAATAAGAGATAATCTCTCCGGGTTTATATATTTGATTTGGTAAGTATTTACGTACACTTATATCAAGGGGCTCAGTGTCGCTTGCATTGTAGAAAGCCATACCTGTAATCATATCTTCAAATCCTGCAGTATGTGTAAGAAGCTGCCTCATAGAAACAGGATAAGTGAGTTTTAAATCTGAATCCAAATAAATTGATATATCACTATCCATTTTGAGCAATTCCTTTTCCTTAAGAATTAAAGCGGCAACTGCAACAAAAGTTTTTGAAACTGAGCCGATGCGAAATGCTGTTTTTTCACCATTAGCAGCAATATCAAGGTATTCATCGGCAAATCCATACCCTTTACACAACTGTATACTTCCATCCTTTACAACAGATAGTACAGCACCCTTTGATTTTCCTTCTTCTACTATTCCTTGTACCATTTTATCCAATTGATTGCTTATTTCAGGTGCAGCAGCTAAGACAGGTGGTTGTACAGCTGAAAATATAATTATTAAAACTAAAATTAAACTTATTGCTTTTTTCATTTTACATCCTCCATTGATTTGTGAATTTATTTTACTCTGTCAGTCTGAAATACAAATGCTTACAACCTTAAATTTACCTTAAATTAACAATTAATTGTTTATTCATTAGCCAAGTTATGCTATATTGAATGTAAGAAAAAGCAAAATTATGGTTGCCAAAAATGTTTATTCCATTTCAATTAATGAAATTTGAAAGGAGTGAGATGATGATTGTTACCACAGAAGAAATTATTGAATTTAATACACTCAATTTCAGAATTAGTAGAGTTTATGGATTGAAATAATGGATGAATTAGAAAAAAGGAAAGAGGTATAATATGGAAAATGTTACGGGCGGGTTATTATTAGCATTAATTGGTTTATTACTTAGTTATATAACATACAAAAAAATTAATTTCTTTTGGAACTTTATAAATACAAAATTACTAAGAAAATATTTAGGAGACAATCTTACTTGTCTTGTATTGTATATTGTTAGTATTATACTTATCATTACCGGTGTCATGGTAGCCTTAAGCATTATTCAATAGATTGATAAGGCATGCATGAATAATATTATTTGTAGAACTACTTAAAATGGAGATAAAATTGAATATTTTAGTTGTAGAAGATGAAATAGATATTAGAAATCTTATAAAGATAAACTTGGAAGATGAGGGGTACTCCGTAATTACTGCAGCAAATGGGATAGAAGCCTTAAACTTACTAAAAGAAACATCTGCGGATTTAGCTATTTTAGATATAATGATGCCACGGCTTGACGGATTTAATCTTCTTAGAAAAATAAGAGAAACTAGCACTATGCCTATTATCTTTCTTACAGCAAGGACAGATGATATGGATAAGGTATTGGGTCTAGAATTAGGAGCTGATGATTATATTGCAAAACCTTTTTCAATGAGCGAGCTTATAGCAAGAGTAAGGGCACAGCTTAGGAGAAATAATGACTACATGATTACCAAGGCAGAAAAAAAAGAGCTGATTAGATATGGAGATTTAACAATTGATAAAGAATGCTGCTGTGCTTATATAAATGATGAACAAATTGAACTAAATGCTAAGGAGTATAAATTATTGCTGTATTTAATGGAAAGCCCTGAAAGAGTATTTACAAAAAAACAGCTCTATAATGCAGTTTGGGATGATGATTATTACTATGATGATAATACTATCATGGTTCATATAAGTCACCTTCGAAACAAAATAGAAATTGATTCTCAAAATCCTGAATATATTAAGACAATACGAGGCATAGGATATAAGCTTCATAAAACAGGTGGGCATTATGAAAAATAAAATTTCAAATCAATTTCTGATAAACTATCTGATAGTTTTACTTTTGTCAGTTTTAGCAACTTTATTAGTTTATATATTGTTGTCATTTGCGAATGATATGATTTCAAAAACACTTGTAAAAAATAGATATCCTGCGGAACTAATCATGAAAGATAATTATGCTGATATTGATGCAGAAATAATTGTACAACATGGCGGAGGAGTTCAAGTAATAAATGAGAACTATGAAGTAGTCTATTCGAAAGGTTTAGATAAACTTGGAACAAAAAAGTTTTCGGTGAGTGAATTTACTGACTTTCTTGTACGAAGTAAAGAGAAGGGATTTAAGTACCATTATGATATATTGTATAACACTCATGAGAAGTTTTGGCTGATTGTAACATTTCCAACTTCCATGCGATTAGATATTTCTTTTGTTTACAATAAAGAAGCCGTATCAGAAGATATAAAAAATGTATCCGGTGTATTTATTTCGGTGTTTATTTTCTATTTGCTGCTGCTTGGTCTATTTGCCTTTATTTTCTCAAAAATAACTTCATTACACATTACCAAGCCGTTAAAGATGCTAAGTGAAGGAACTAAGGCCTTAAGAGAGGGTGATTACACTACAAGAGTTAATATGAATTTAAAGAATGAATTTGCAGACTTGCAGAATACTTTTAATGAAATGGCTGAAAAAATTGAAACAGAAATAAAGCTAAGAGAACAATCTGAAACTGAACGAAAGAAAGTGATTATGGATATTTCTCACGATTTAAAGAATCCCTTGGCTAGTGTAGTCGGTTATACAGAGCTTTGTCTTAAGAAACCTGAGTTAATAAATAAAGAGCAGTTAAATTATCTTAAAATCATCTTTAAAAATAGTAAAAGAGCCGGTAGTTTGTTGAACGATTTGTTTGAATTTTCCAAATTGGAAAGTTCTGAATTCTCTATGAAACTTTACAAAACTGATATATGTGAATATTTGAGACAAGCTTGCGGTGACCTTCTACCTATGTTAGAACAAGCCAACCTTGAATATAACTTTGATATACCTGAAAAAACAGTATATGTTATGTTAAACGATAGTCAGATGAATCGAGTGCTATTTAATTTAGCTGAAAATTCAATAAGATATAATCCGATAGGAACCAATATATCAGTAAGCTTGTATGTAGAGCAAACAAATGTAATAATTCAATTTAGTGATGACGGTATAGGAATTCCGTCACATCATGCAAAAAATATTTTCGAGCCCTTTGTCAGGATTGATGATTCTCGTAATTCCGAAACAGGAGGAACAGGTTTAGGACTATCGATAGCATACAAAATAATTAAGTTACATGGCGGAACCATAGAAGTAATAACAGATGTAAACGAAGGATGCACATATATCATCACTCTTCCAAAAATTTAAATGTACCTCGTATCTCTGATAAACTTTATCAAATGATTAGAAAAACAAGGATTTTATATTAATAAGGCTACAAATTTTAATTAAAACAGAAAAAGAAAAACGACTTTTTAAAGGTCGTTTTTTATTAATATTATGCCGTAGAAGGGACTTGAACCCCCACGGTGTTGCCACCAACGGATTTTGAGTCCGTCACGTCTGCCATTCCATCACTACGGCGAAATGCTACTTTAAGATAGTAGCATAAAGATAAATAAAATGCAAGTATTTTTTGTAATTCACGAATTCATACTTCGCTATATTCTATTTCCTCAAGTTCCGGCTCACTGCTCATTTCTACTTTTGATATTTTGTCAAATTTCCTTTCAATTTTATTGGAAGTTATGTTTATTTTATCCACATCATCTGAAACACGTTTGATATTTTTAGCCAAGGACTCCCACCTGTCCTTGTACAGCTTAAACTCTTTTCCTAATTTATTGAGCTCCTCATGAATTATTCCTGCATATTTTTCTCTCTCAATATTCCTTAAAACAACCTGCACAGTTGACAAAACAGACATCAGTGTCGTTGGAGAGGTTATCCAAACTCTCTTTTCACCTGCATAATCTAAAATGTCCTGATGATATGCGTTTATTTCCGCAAATATTGCTTCTGCGGGAATAAACATTATTGCCTGGTCTGAGGTTTGTCCCTGAATTATGTACTTTGAAGATATATCATTGATATGCGTCTTTACATTTGATTTAAAATCTCTCGAATATTGTTTTCTTTCAATTTCGGAATTATTGATATCAATCATACGCTGATAATTTTCAAGAGGAAATTTAGAATCTATGCAAAGCATTCCCACAGGTTCGGGAATGTATAAAACAGCATCTGCTATCATAGAGTTTTCTAACTTTTTCTGAACTTCATATATTTTATCGTTCTTTTCACCAAAGACCACCGACAAAATATGATTTAGCTGCACTTCTCCAAAAGTACCCCTGCTTTTTTTATCTGTCAAAACATCCTGTAATGAAACTATGTTTGTGGAAAGACTGTCTATTTTCTTTTGCGCTTCGTCTATTTTAGACAATCTTTCAAGTATATTTATAAATGTCTTGTTTGTTTTTTCAAAACCTTCATTCAGCCTTTCTTCAACTCTTAAATTTATCCTGTCAAGGTTTTGGCTTACCCGTTCATTTAAAGATGTGAAGTTATCATTCAGTGTCTTTGATGTTTCAGTACTGAATTTAACAAAGGATTCAGTCAGTTTATTGGAGTTTCTATCCATTCTTTCAACTGTTTCCAATTTATTTGTCAATAATTCCCTCAACTGCTTCTGCTCCGATTCAGAAATTTTTCGATTTACGGAATCGATTAAATTAAAATTGTTTTCACTTAAACTAATTTTAAGTTCAGATATTATGCGCTCTTTGGAATTATTTTTCAATTGCTTTATCAGTAAAATAAAATTTATTACAATCAATATAAAAAGCATTGCTATAATAATATAGTCCATATCTCCTCCATACTTGGGGCTATTCCTTAAATGATCACACTTATAGGTTTTCCCTTAAGGTGTGCCACTCTTTGACAAAGAGTGGTGTATCCCACCTCCTATATTACAACAAAATCGAACATTTGTCCATTAAATAATCTAAAAGAATAAGATGGTTTTGGTGGTAGTTTTTTAGCCCTTTGAGTTTAAATTGATAGTTGTTGAAAACAAAAAATGCACTTTTTTATAACTAAGTGTGCAAAATTTTGATTAATGCATTAATTATAATTAAGTTTATACCGATTATCGACACATTTCCTGTAATTTTGTGCATTTTCGACCTGCAAATTACCCTTTTTGCTTAAAACAACCATGCATTAATCAAAATTTTGCACATTTCTAAATATATTTATTATTTCGTGATTAAGGGCACCAGCCTGTTTCATTCTGAACCACAGGTTAAGAATCTCAGGTATTCGCTCAGGATGACGGTTCACAAGCGACCATTTAACATTGCGATTTTTATAATATTTATAAAGTGTAATTTAACTATATATTTACTAATTTATGTGATATAATTTTTTAACAATATTTTAAAGGATGTATGACATGAGCAAATTATATGTTGTCCCAACGCCTATAGGAAATTTAGGCGATATGACAAATAGAGCTGTAGAAACATTGAATGATTGTGAGCTAATATTAGCCGAGGATACCAGGCATACTCAGAAGCTGTTAAATCATTTTAACATTAAAACAAAAATGATTTCATATCATAAATTTAACGAAAAGCAAAGAACTGAAGAGATAATCCAAAAGCTCTTAAGTGAAGATATTAATGCAGCATTGGTAACCGACGCAGGAACACCGTGTATTTCAGACCCGGGATTTGAATTAGTCAGGGAAGTCAGGGAAAACGGAATTGAAGTAATAGGTTTGACCGGTGCATCAGCACTGACCACAGCCCTTTCAATATCAGGAATTGATACATATGAATTTGCTTTTTACGGATTTTTGCCCCGTAAAAAGAGTGAATTAGATACTGCTTTAAAGAGAGTACTTAACAATCCAGTTAAAACCTTTGTTTTTTATGAATCACCAAGGAGAATATTAAATTTAATTGAAAACATAAAGGTTAATATGCCAAATTCAACTCTTTGCGTTTGCAAGGAATTAACAAAGCTTCATGAAAAAACTTTTTACGGAAATGCTGATGAAGTATTGGAGCAGTTAAACATTCATAAGGATGTAGAAAAAGGAGAATATGTAGTAGTAGGATACAACAATGATTACCGGGAACAAGATGTCTCATCGTATCATGTAGGCATTTATGGGATTTTATTTGACAAATTAATTAAGAATAAGTATTCTTTAAAAGAAGCTGTAAATGAGGCAGCAGAAGAAGGCATAGCCTCTAAAAATGAAGCATATAAAGCTTCGCTGGAAATAAAAAAATTTATTGATAAATTAAGGTAGGGGACATGATAGGAACAATTGCAAATACACTTGCAATAATAGCAGGTGGAATAATAGGACTTTTTTTTAAGAATGTAATACCGGAAA
This sequence comes from Tissierellia bacterium, assembly GCA_028700795.1. Lineage (GTDB taxonomy): Bacteria > Bacillota > Clostridia > Tissierellales > Sedimentibacteraceae > Sedimentibacter. Next base: position 7,538 of record JAQVRY010000043.1, read on the forward strand.
AAATATCTGAAGCACTTTTAAAGACTATTGGTTTGGCAGTAATTGTTATAGGCATAAATTTAATGTTAACAGGAGAAAATTTTACGCTGTTAATTATATCATTGGTAATTGGAACAATAATAGGTGAAGGCATTGATATTGAAAGGAAATTAGATACATTTGGAGCATTTATTGAAAGTAAGATGAAAAATAAGGAAAGCAATGTAGCTCTTGGCTTTGTTACATGCACATTAGTTTACTGTGTGGGCTCCATGGCAATTGTAGGCTCAATTCAAAGTGGATTGACAGGCAATCATGAAATTTTATTTACAAAAGCAGTAATCGACGGTATAACAGCTGTTACCTTTGCAGCAACAATGGGTGTTGGTGTAATTTTCTCCGGCATAAGCGTGCTTGTATATCAAGGAACAATAACAATGCTTGCAAGCCTTATGCAATCTTTGTTAAACCCTGTGGTAGTAAGCGAAATGACTGCCATAGGCGGTGTTATAATAATGGGAATAGGTCTTAACTTTCTTATAGAAAATAGAATGAGAGTGGGTAATTTGTTGCCATCCATATTTATACCCATAATCTACTATATATTTTTTTGATGAGGTAGAAAATTGGATAGAAATTTAGTGTTAAAACCAATGGCTATAATGGTTATATGTTTGATTTTTATTATTGGCTCAATTGTTTTAGCAATACCCCTGTATTTTGGTTTTTTGGCGGGGATAGTTCTCACTTCCATAGTGCTGTATAAAAGCGGATACCATATCAGGGAGATTTGGGAAACATTTGTATCGGCATTAAAGGATATTAAACGTTTATTGATAATAATATTGTTTATAGGTGCAACCACTTCCATATGGCTTGCTTCCGGTGTTGTACCCACAATTATGTACTATGGTTTCACTTATATGGAGGGGGTAAACTTTCTTTTGGCATCTTTTTTAATTATGAGTGTTGTTTCATATTTTATGGGCACAGCAATCGGAACCTTAAGTACTGTTGGAATATCATTAAGCGGAATTGGTCTAAGCATAGGAATACCTCTTAATTTGATGGTTGGTGTACTGGTTTCAGGAGCTTTTATAGCAGATAAAATATCTCCTTTGTCGGGACTATTAAACCTTGTTATGACAACCGTGAATAAGAATTATAAAGAAATATTCAAAAGCATGATTATAACATTGATACCAACCATAATAATCACATCAATAATTTATTTCTTCATAGGGTCAAATTATATTGCCCAGACAGAAAACCTTGCAATGTATAAACAGGCAATTCAAGAAGGGTTTATTATATCTCCGGTATTGTTTATTTTGCCTGCCATAATTTTAATTTTATCCATATCAGGGCTTGATTCATTAAAAACATTTTCCATTGGTATTGCAGTAGGTGCCATACTTAGCATTGTATTTCAGAAGGACTCACTTTCATCAATTATAAAGGCACTTATATTCGGTTATCGGGGCAATACTCCCTCTGAAGAACTAAACAGCCTTTTAGTCAGCGGAGGCATAATATCAATGATAGAGGCAATATTAATAGTTGCCGGAGCATTTTTTTTGATTAAACTTTTTGAAAAAGGAAATGTGTTAGTGCCTTTAATGGATAAGCTGATTTATGGAATTGACAATAGAATCAGTTTAATAAGAAGAACCGGGCTGATAAGCATATTGATGACAACTGCAACATGTGATCAAACATCAGGAATTATACTGCCAGGTACAATATTGCAAGGAAAATACAAGGAATTGAAATTAGACAATGCTGTCTTGGCAAGAACCATTTCTGACACGGGAGTTATTGTAGCACCTCTAATGCCCTGGAACATAAATTCGTTTTTAATAAAACCTATAATGGGCATAACTGCAGCCCAATATGCCCCTTACGCAGCATTATGTTATATATGTCCTTTGGTTACTATTATAATATCTTACATTCAGTACAGAGAATTTCCCTACGAATCCCTATCATGAAGGTTGTTCTAAATTATATTTGCTTTCAGTTATTAATTAGGTTTTAGGAGCAAAATACTTATTAAATAAGGCGAGGTACTGCGATATCTAAGAATCATAGAATTTGTTTTTAATATTGCATGTACTATATAGTAGTTATATAATACAATTGTGATAAATGATATAACATTAGTATTTTGTGAAGCAACACAAATAATATTTAGGAGAGTGCTATGAAAAAATTAACGGACAACTCAAATGTTTTAAACTGGGTAGACGGTATAATTTCTATGACTAATCCATCAAATGTAGTTTGGATTGACGGCAGTGAAGAATTATATGAAGAACTTCGTAAAGAAGGATGCTCAACAGGCGAACTTAAAAAAATGAACGAAGAAATTTACCCAGGATGCTATTATCATCGTTCGGCAAAAGATGATGTTGCAAGAATGGAAGACAAAACATTTATTTGTTCAAGAAAAAAGGAAGATGCAGGTAATACCAACAACTGGAAAAGTCCTGAAGAAGCTTATAAATTGGGAAGAGAAATTTTTACTGATTCCATGAAGGGAAGAACAATGTATATTATTCCCTATTCAATGGGACCTGTGGGCTCGCCGTTCTCAAAGATAGGAATAGAAATCACTGATTCTATTTATGTTGTTTTAAGTATGAATATAATGACGAGAGTGGGACAAGAAGTGCTGGATACTTTAGGTGATTCCAGTGATTTCGTAAGAGGTGTACATGGAAAGTGCACATTGGATATCAATAAAAGATATATCTTCCATTTTCCGGAAGACAACGCAATATGGTCATGTAATTCCGGTTACGGGGGAAATGTTCTCCTTGGCAAAAAATGCTTTGCACTTCGCATTGCATCATATCAAGGCCAGATGGAAGGTTGGATGGCTGAACACATGCTTATAGTAGGAATCGAAGACCCTCATGGAGAAGTGAAATACATAGCAGGTGCATTTCCGTCAGCATGCGGCAAAACCAATTTAGCAATGCTTATTCCTCCTGAAATTTACTTAAACAAAGGATATAAGGTTTGGACTGTAGGAGATGACATTGCATGGCTTCGCATTAAAGAAGACGGAAGGCTTTGGGCTGTAAATCCAGAAGCAGGCTTTTTTGGAGTTGCACCCGGAACAAATGCAAAATCAAATTATAATGCTCTGATGTCCACAAAGAAAAATTCAATTTTCACAAATGTTGTATATAATTTGGACGATGACACAGTATGGTGGGAAAAACTTGATAAAAATCCTCCTGAAAATGCTCTTGACTGGTTGGGAAATCCATGGAATGGGAAAACATCAAAGGAAAACGGAGCACATCCTAACTCAAGATTTACAGCGCCGGCTAAAAATTGTCCATGCATTTCACCTGAGTGGGAATCACCGGAGGGAGTTCCTTTATCGGCAATATTATTCGGAGGTAGACGTGCAAAGACAGCTCCCCTTGTTTATCAGTCAAGAGATTGGCAGCATGGAACATTTGTAGGCTCCACACTTGCATCGGAAACTACAGCAGCAGCAACAGGAAAAGTAGGAGTTGTCAGAAGAGACCCAATGGCGATGATACCATTCTGCGGATATGATATGGGTAATTACTTCAAGCATTGGCTTGAAATGGGCAAAAAAATGAGTAATCCTCCAAAAATCTTCCATGTAAACTGGTTTAGAACAAATGAAGATGGGCAATTTATCTGGCCTGGTTTCGGGGATAATTTCAGAGTAATAGAATGGATGCTCAAAAGATGTGAGAATAAAGTTGATGCAGATATAACACCTATTGGCTACATGCCAAAGCCTGAAGATATAAATATTGAAGGGCTTGAGCTATCAACGAACACATTAAAATCACTGCTCACCATAGACAATGAATCATGGCTTGAAGATGTAAAAGGTATAAAAGATTTCTATGCAAAAATCGGGGATACAATACCGAATGAATTAATTGAAGAACTTAAAACCTTAGCCGATAATTTAAGTGGAGATTTATAAAATAATTTAGCATAATTGCAAAGAAAATAAGCATTTTAACCGGGGACATTCCTTTTACCCTTAAAGCGTGTCCCCATACATCATTCCGACGATAGAAAAAATTTTAAAAAATAAGTGTTGACAAAAAAATTTTTATAAGTTATTATTGCTATTAATAATCAAAGCGTTGAAGCAGAGAAAAGTATTTCAGACGTTTACAGAGAATTGGCGGTGGTGAGAGCCAATGACAGAGAAATATAATATACACTGCTGAGCAGGTTTGTTAAAAGGAAATCCGAGTAGGCAAACACGTGTACCCACGTTACAGGGTTAGAAGTTGTTGGACTTCGAAGAGTGATGATATAAATCATAATTAGGGTGGTACCGCGGAATCTTTCGTCCCTATAAGCATATTTGAAAAAGTATGTTTATAGGAATGAAAGATTTTTTTTATGATTTAGCTGCATTCCCATGATAGCGAACCCTGGCCAAGTTCATATCAAAAATAAATAAATAGTCTTGGAGGACATTATGAAAATTAATACAATTAAAAAATTAACAGCAATATTATTAGTGGTGACGGTTATTTTTACCGGATGCTCTGCGGCTGCAGATGGCAGCAAACCTGTAGAGGCAATTGAGCCTGCAGAAAAATTTACCATAGGAATATCACAGATAGTGCAGCATCCTGCCCTGGATGCATCGAGACAGGGATTCATAGATGAGATGGAAACATTGGGAGTTGAAGTAGAATTTGTTGACCAGAATGCACAGGGTGACATAAATAATGCACAAATGATTGCAGAGAAATTCGTCAAGGATGATGTGGATTTAATATTTACAATAGCAACGCCTACATCTCAGGCAGCAAAAAAAGCAATTGAAGGAACAGACATACCATTGGTATTTACCGCTGTGACAGATCCTGTGTTTTCTGAGCTTGTAACAGCAATGGATGTGACAGACAACAATATCACCGGAGTTGTTGATGCAGCTCCAATTAAAGAAAATTTGGAACTTTTTATGGAATTAAAGGAAGATATAAAAACTGTGGGAATTATTTATAACATAGGTGAATCAAACTCCGAAGTTCAAGTTGAACAGACTGAAGGAATTGCAGCAGAGCTTGGACTGACAATTGAAACAGTTGGAATTACTTCGATAAATGACATACCTCAAGCAGTTGACACTATTTCAAAAAAAGTGGAAGGTCTTTATATAATTACAGACAATATGGTGGCATCTGCAATGGAGTTGGTTGCTAAGTTAGCCGGAGAAAAGGAATTGTTGACTGTATCAGCAGACGGCAGTCACGTAGACCAAGGAATATTGGTTTCAAAGGGAATAAGCTACTATGTAATAGGTCAGGAGTCTGCAAGAATAGCTAAACAAATTTTAGTTGATAAGGTTGATATTGAAGACATTCCTGTTCAAGCATCATCTGAGTTGGAGAAAAAAGTGAATTCAAAAACAGCAGAAGCTTTAGGATTGGCAAAAGGCCATAAAGCATTTGAAGCGGCAGAGTTTGT
>JAQVRY010000156.1 GCA_028700795.1 Tissierellia bacterium
GTTATATCCTTTAATTCAATTTCTCGTTTGCTTTTTTTGCCGGCATTTTTGAGCATATTTTCTAATTTCTTCTCTACTGACTTTCTAACCAACTCTTGACTATCTATATCTCTAAGCTCAAAAAAAAGCATTGGATTAGAATCAAGTCTTGATCCTATTCCATATAAAGCCGCTGCTACATGCTTACACATACTTGCCCAGTCAGGGCAGCTACAATCAAAATGAATTTCTTTAGGTGCCGGAAACAATCCATATTCTTTTTCTTTAAATAGCACCTCTAATTCTTTGGGAAATTTACCTTCAACCAATTGCTCTAAAGATTCGATGCTGTTATTGCACAATGTGGTAACACGTTCCCATTTTTCTTTGTTTAAAGTATCAATTGATATTTCCACATCATATGGTTTTTTTCTGCTGCCCTGCACCTTAGCCTTTACTTTTCCTTTAGTAATCTTTAAATCCAAGACCATATTATTACGAACATAGCTTTTTCCTCTATTAATTCTATTTTCATAATCAGCATAACTTTCAAGATTTAAGTTCCAAGTTTTTCCCCACCAATTTTTTGCCAATGTCCGACCTTCCAAAATTACAGGTTCAATATCCGGATTTTTCTTTTTTAATTTTGTTAAAGAACTATTTGCCTTTTCTTTTTTTTCTGCTGCTGATTCATATTTGGGAAATCTACCATAGCTCATTACCTATCACCACCTAAAGCAAACATCTTCATAAGATCCTCATTATTGTACTCTGTTATCCACTGTTCTCCTGCTGATGTTAGTACATCACCTGACAATTTCTGCTTTTGCTCAATAATAGAATCTATCTTTTCTTCAATTGTACCTTTAGTTACAAATTTGTGTACTATTACATTTTTAGTCTGACCTATACGGAATGCACGATCTGTTGCTTGATTTTCAACTGCCGGATTCCACCATCTATCAAAATGAATTACATGATTAGCAGCAGTCAAATTAAGGCCTACACCTCCAGCCTTCAACGATAACACCATATATGGTATGTATTGCTCACTGTTAAACTCCTTCACCATCTCGCTTCGTTTTTTAACAGGTGTGCCGCCATGCAGTACAAAACCTTCTTTAGAAAATATACTGCTTAATAATTCTGATATAGGCTCAGTCATCTCCTTAAATTGAGTAAATACTAAAACTTTTTCTCTTTTTTCATATATTGTTTCACATATTTCTCTTAATTTTTCAAATTTCCCGCTTTGTTTTTCCTTATACTCTTCTCTGCCTAAATATTGGTCAGGATGATTGCAAATTTGCTTAAATTTCATTATGCTTGCTAAAATTAGTCCCTTCCTTTCAATTCCTTCGGATGTTAACAACTTTTCTTCAATTTGTCTAATTAGCTGTTTATAAAGAGCAATTTGTTTCTTGGATAAATCAGTATATTCATTAATTTCTATCTTATCAGGTAAATCAGATATAATGCTTTTATCAGTTTTTAACCTTCTAAGCATGAAAGGCTGAATCATCTTGCGCAGCTTTGAATAACCTGCAGCATTATCCTTAAGGGATTTTGAGAAGTCGGTAAATTCTTTTGCTGTACCTAACAAGCCCTGATTAAGAAAATCATATAACGACCAAAGATCACTTAAACGATTTTCAATTGGGGTTCCTGTCATTGCAATTCGCATCTTTGCAGGTATTACTTTAATTGCCTTTGTTTGCTTCGTTCCCGGATTTTTTATGGCTTGAGCTTCATCTAAAATTAAATAATCCCACTGAATATTTTTTAATTCATCTAATCTGACTGCCATACCGTATGTAGTTATATACAAAAATTCTCCATCTCTAAACTGAATATCTTCATTACTCTTTAATTCACTTTTATGTAGTACTTGGTAAGGCATTTCAGGAGCAAATTTTTCAATTTCTTTCTGCCAATTTCCAATTAAGGAAGCAGGAAGTACAAGCAATGCCTTCCCCCCATTATTTACTCTATGATATTCCAAAAAGGCAATCATTTGCACTGTTTTTCCCAATCCCATATCATCCGCCAAACAGGCGCCGAATCCAAACTGAGATAGTTTATAAAGCCAATGATAACCTTGCTTCTGATATTCTCTTAATTTTGCATGGAATGTAGGTACGATACTGATTTCCTCAATAGTACCGGGCTTAAGCATAGTTTCTTTTAGATTCCTCAACCATTTACCATTTGATAATGATACCTCAATCTCATCAACGGGTAGTTCAAGTAATTCATTTATGTTTAATTCCAATCTCATGGCTTCTCCAAGAGACAAGTCTTCATCTATTGCAAAGTCTTTGACTCTTTCAAAGGCCTTAAGTGCATCCTCTAACTTCTTTTTATTAATTTCAACCCATTTTCCTTTATATTGAATTAGCCCCTCTGCCATTTTTAAAAATTCTTTTAATTCTTTCTCTGATATCTCTTCGTTTCCTATAGTAAGAGAAGGAGAGAAATCCAAAATTGCTGTTAGACCCACACCGGAGGGCTCCTTCTCACCCACCTTGACCGAAAGACCAACTGAATTGCTTTTTTTGCGCCACCAGTCAGGTACTCTGCACATAATTCCGGCTTCCTCGTATATTACAATCTCCTTTAGGAATATATATGCTTCTTCAGTCGTTAATTTTAGAGGAGCAAACAATTCACCATTTTCAAGCAATTCAGAAATGAATGAACTTTTATCAGCTGCTTTTATAACAGTTGAAATTAATGATATTAATTTTCTTTCATCACCTTTAAATTCTGACAAAGCATTTTTTAATGGTGTATGTACTGCTCTCTTGCTTTTAACCGCCTTTGTTGAATAGGTAGCCATAAAAGCAAACGGATAATCATCATTTTTATTTTCAACCAAGTGAAAAAATATCCTACCAACAATATTTATATTAGAGTTATACTCAGCAAAATATCTGGACACCGTGCCATCATAGACACTTATTTCAGTTCTGAAAACAGACAGTAATGACTCCCAAATATTTAATATCCAGTCTTTATCCACATATTCCATACCAATAGCAAAAGGTATTTCTTCTTTAAGCTCATAAATCTCGTCTTCCGTTAATTGAACTAATACTTTATCTCTATAAAATTCAATTTCTGACTGTTGGCTCAACTTTTTTATGAGAGTTTCTGCTATATGATGAAGAAATTCAATTGAAGGGGAAAACCATAATTCCTTATTTAAAAAGCCAAGGTGAAATAATGCCTTGAA
>JAQVRY010000157.1 GCA_028700795.1 Tissierellia bacterium
TATAACTATAATCAATTCAATATGTATCGCTGTATTGCAGAATCCTACAAGCAAGCGATAAAGGAAACAGAAATTGATATAATAATCCCATGCGGCACTGCAATACAAAACGCACGGACAAACAAACACCTCATTACAGTCGGTGATCAGCTTACCAATGACGGTTATCATTTAGAAAATGGTATGGGAAAATATATTGCAGGATTAACTTTCTTTGAAACTCTAATTAATAATGATAAGATATTAGACTTGGATATTTATGATGATGTAACATTTATGCCTGAAACAAAAAATGACACGGCCGATTTAGCTTATATCGCAAAAAAGTCTGTAATTGAAGCAGTAAATGCCCCATATATAACTACAGAAATAAAAGCTGACAAATAAAAGTCAGCTAAAATAATATAAATAATGAGATTCTTCAGGCTACGCCTTCAGAATGACAAACCAGTCATTCTGAACGCAGTGAAGAATCTCATTTTTCAGTTCTTATATCTTTCACTTAGAATGACAAAAATATTTTATCTGCTTGCTTCGTATTGTTTTAAAAGCTCTACAAATAGCTTTGGAACTTTCATCATATTTTCAGGAGTTTCAACATAAGATAAACGGAATTGTGTGCTTCCCGGATTAATCTCACCCTTTTTAATATCATAGAATCCCTTCATAGGTGCAATCAATAGAGTTGTTTGAACACCGTCTAAATCCACAACACCTTCTCCGGCAGTGTACAGGCAGAAATCAATTGAATCAAATCCCGGTTTTACAACATTCCTAACATCTACTACAGTGTAAATTGATGCATCAGGACTTGAAATAATTAAACCCGGCTCTAATTTTTTAAACTCTGCTGATACATTTTTTATCATATCGCCATAGTAATCACGAAGGTTTTTACACCAATCTGCTATTTGTTCTTTTGTTTCATGAGCCAATGCTCCGAATATATACTGACCGATTGCATTTGCACAGAGGTTTGCTGTATATTCAGCTGCGCAGCGTTTACCGAATTCAGGACTGTCCGTAATAACGGCACCTATTCTTAATCCGCATGCATTCCATACCTTTGATGCAGTTTCAATGCTTATTCTTCTTCCTTCAATACCCGGTACATCTTTATCTGTAATTCCCCAGATACTTACTAAATCGCTTCCTTCAACATAGAATAATTCACGATAAGCTTCATCACTTGCCATCCACATATTGTATTTAACGCATAGCTCTGCAAGTGAAATTAATGTTTCTTTGTCATAAAACTGGCCTGTCGGGTTGTCATAAGGTATAACAAGAAGTGCTCCCGGCTTGTTAGCTTTTATTGTTTCTTCTATTTTGTCAATTTCCGGAAGGCTGAATTTTCCATCTTCATTTAAATGTCTTTTAACTGTAACAGTCTTACGTCCTACTCTTTCAGCAAAAGAAATATAATTACTGTAAGATGGGTCAATCATCATGAGGGGTTTTTCATCTGTTGCCGCAGGTCCGCAAACTCCCATTATTAGCAGTTCCATACCGGTTGAACCACCATCTGTAACTACAACGCTCAGCTTGCTTGTGTCAAAGCCTTGACATTTTAAAATGTGTTTAAATGCGTCCTGTGTTTCTCCAAATCCGTTGGTAGCAGTGTATCTGATTACACCTTTATTAAACGGGCTTTCAGGAGCATCTAAGTTAAACATTCTTTTTTGCATAGCCGGATTTGTTGGCAATGAAACATTACCGATTCCTACATTGATAACAGCTTCAGGTTTATTCTCACGATCTGCATACTTCATTTGTGACAGTCTTACGGCTGAAGGTGCTCTTGATTCAAAATGTGCTGACAATACTGGTTTACTCATTATAAACCCTCCTATTAATATATTGTTATGTTAATAAATTTAATAGAATCTATCAAATTTAATTATAACGAACTTTAGGTTTTTTGTCCATACATTTAGCTTAATTATATGGTAATTTTTAGAAGCTTTAGTGCTCTCATTATAAAGAAGAATTTATTTCTTATTATTTTAAAAATAAAGCAGCTAAACAATAGTTTGCTGCTTTTATATTAAAATATTACATTTTTTCGAGCAATGTTTTAAGACCAATTCCTACTTCATACTTGTATCCTAATCTAATCAATGTTCTTTCGATAGCTGCAATCGCTGAATAAACTGTGTGGTCATCAATATTACCCATATGTCCTATTCTAAACATTTTACCTGCATATGCCGCAAGTCCTCCTGCTACTATTGCGCCTTCTTCAGCTAATACCTTTCTGAATTCTGCATCATTTATTCCTTCAGGATACAAAACAGTTGAAAGAGTATTGCATCTGTGTTCTTTTTTAGCTAAAACCTTAAATCCTATTGCCTCGAGAGAATCATTAAAAGCGTTGGATACTCTGGCATGTCTATCATATCTATCTTCGAGTCCTTCTTCTTTTATTAGTCTTACTGATTCTTTAAGAGCCCAAACCATATTTACCGCAGGAGTAGCATAATATTTTGACGGGTCGTTCATTATTGGTATCCATTTTTCAAAGTCAATGAAATATTCAGGAATAGTCCCTAAAGATTTCCTTCTTGTAAGTGCTTTCTTTCCTGCCCATACTATGGCAAGACCCGGTGCAACTCCAAATGCCTTTTGAGAGCCTGTAAACAATATATCAATATTCATATCATCGACATATTCTCTTTCGCCTGCTGTAGCTGCAACACCGTCTACTATGTATATAGTGTCAGGGAATTTCTTTAAAACTTCACCTATTTTCTCAATCGGTGCACGAGCTCCGGTTGAAGTATCCACATGTGTTACGGTAACTGCCGCATAATTCTTTTCTTTCAATTTTTCTTCAACAGCTTCCGGAGAAACAACATCTCCCCATTCAGCAGACAATACATCTACATTAAGACCTTTCCTGGTACAAATATCAATAAATCTGTCACCAAAGAATCCATTAGATACTATTAATATATTATCATCTCTTTTTGTAACGTTAGCAACTGCCATTTCCATAGCCATTGTTCCGCTGCCGGCTACAACAAAACATTCGCCGTCAACTCTCAACATTTGTTTTAAATCCACTATTAGTTCACCAAAGTCCTTAACAAAAATAGGGTCACCAAATGCAACTGTTTCTCTTCCCATTTGATCATTAATTGTTCTTACTGTGGGAGTGGGTCCCGGAATCATAACTAATTTTTTATTTTTCAT
>JAQVRY010000158.1 GCA_028700795.1 Tissierellia bacterium
TAGATGTTTGGCAGAAGTTTAAATCTCCGCATATGCTGCACTCATTTCTCAATCTATCAACCGGTACTTTGTATTTTTCTATATTATTGGCAGTCATTGTTAGTCCTCCTTTATTTATGGTACTTGAATGTCCCCTTAGTTTACATATACCCTGCTCCATAGTATGCTAAACTAAAAATTCTGAGATTCTTCGGGCTAAAGCCCCCAGAATGACGACAATATCATCCTTTCACCATTTTTACTCCTATGGTGAAGAAAATTATTCCCATTGCCAATAGTACAATTGACGGCATTATTATTGATTCAAAGCCCATTCCCTTGGAGGCGATATTTAACATCCCTTGCATGACCCATTTTTGAGGAGTAAGTTCTGCTAAAAATAACAATATTTTATTGTTTACAATTTCCAATGGCCACATGGTACCTCCAAGCATAGAAGTGCTTGTTAAAACAACAGGTGCTATTGCTCCGAGCTGTGCTTCTGTTTTTACGATACCGGAAAGCATAAGTCCCAATGAAGTTATTGTAAACACAAATACCGTTGTTACTGTCATAATTCCTGCAATGCTGCTGCCCCAGTCTATGCCGAATAAATACTTCCCTCCTAAAATTAATACTGACATTTGCATTATTCCCACTAAGAATGAAACCACCATTGTTCCGCCTAATATGGAGGACATTGATACAGGAGATGTCAGCATTCTGTCCCATGTTTTATATCTTTTGTCACTGAGTATGGTTCCAATTGAAAAAACCATGGTATACATTGAGAAAAATACACTGAACCCGATCATAGATTGCTTCATGCCGCCATATCCTGATTGAATATTTGTATTTGCCACAGTAGATGTAATCTTTAACGGGTTTTTAAATTTCCGGGAATCCATTACATTTATATATGCTGATGTTTTTATTTTTTCCTTATCTGCCGAGGGCTTTTGCGAAGAAACGAAATCTGCGGTTACCTTCGAAATTCTTTCGCTGCCTGCCATTTTGGTAATTATGCCTCTCACTGTTTCCTGCAGCGAAAGAAGGAAAGTGTCATCTTTTACCTTAATTTGCCCTATAGTTACTTCATTGCCGTTTTCAATGCTGTCGTGAAAACCTTCATTGACTATTAGTGCAACAAATGCATCTCCTTCTTCCACTCTAAGTGTTGACGTTTCTTTATCTGAATCAATAAATTTAAAGGTTTTATTCAATTTAAGTTCTTCAATAAATTCTTTCGAATATATAGTGTTGTCTTCATCAACAATTATTACGGATGGCCTGTAGCTGTTGAAGGAAATTCCGAATATTGCGGTAAACCCCAATGCCATTGCAGTCATAATCAAAAATACTATATAATTATCTCTAAGACTAAGCAGTCTTAATTTTACTATGCTTAGCATTTTCAGCAACCTCCTTATTGAATATAATAACTCCTGCAATGGTGAATAAGCTGCCTGTTAGAGCAAGTATTAATACATTGCTTGAAATATCCGCAAAACTATAACCCAATATTATTTTTAAATATGATTTAAGTGCTATTCCGTTCAAGGAAATAAAACTTAATTTTTGAATAATTTCAGGCATTAAATCCAAGGGGAAGAAACTCCCTCCTAATAGTGCCATTACCTGTATAATTACATTTTCAAATAAATTCGCCATTCTGTAGTTTCCAGCTCTGTAGGTAATAGATGCTATGAAAATTCCAAGTCCTGCTACAGCAAAGGCTGATGTTACACTTAGAACAGCAACAGAGCTTACATCTCCCCACTTGACCTTCAGGGCAAAATACGAATAGAGCAGCATTATTGTAATCTGTATGGAAGCAATCAGAAATATAGCGAAAAACTTTCCCGCCAAAATATGAGTTTTGGAAATATCGGCAATAACCATCCTTTGATAAGTTTGATTATCCTTTTCTTCCAAAAGCATTCTGCCTCCTTGACCTGCGGCAAAGAGAATAAACATGGTCATCATTGCCACTGCATAATAATCAGAGCTTTTTATGCTCTGTCTTCCATGAACCGTGATATTTTCAATATTTACATTCATTCCTTCAACCAAGTCCGTCATACCTTCCATAACTTCATCAATATTATCAAATCCGTCTCCCCCTATATCATTGGCTGATGCTGATTCAATAAGTACATTTTTGCCTATGATTATTGATGACATGGTATTTGTGTATGCTTCCATAACAGATGTAACTATTTCGCCGTCAATTGCTCTGTCAGGATGAGTGAGAATCCTTATATTCACATTGTTTCTAAAGGGTGTGAGAAGGTTGATTTTCATGTTATAAATATACTTCTCAGGAAGGATTATTATTGCAGAAATTTCTCCTTGAGCTAAAAGCTCCATTGCCCTTTCTTCTTCTTCAACTCTGTAATTAATTAATTTTGAGACTTCTTTGCTTCCCAAAAAATCCTCAAAAAATATTTCCTCCGGATTAACTTCATCCCCTGTAAGAGCAATATCCAACTTTTCTTCCAATGTTTTGGTAAATATTTCAGAATCGATGATTTCATCATATTGTTTTACAACAGCAATTTTTACTTCTTCCACTACAACATCGTCACTGCTTATAAAGGAGCCTTTTAATGCCATGCTTAAGATAGTCATTAGAATCACCGGCATGAGCATGGTAGTTATTATAGCCTGCTTATCACTCAGCACGGTTTTTAAATCTTTTATGATAATACTTATTACTTTCATACATCACCTAATCCCTTAAAGCCTTGCCCGTAAGATGCAGAAATACCGCTTCTAAATTAGGCTTTTGAATATCTATTGACTGTATTTTGGAATTTTCTTCTGAAATCTTTGAAATAATTTCAGCAAGGAGTATATCGCCATTTTCCCCGAATAATGTTACTGTATCATCTAAAATGGTTGCATCGTAAACCCCCGGAATTCCTTTGAATATTTGCAGCATATTGTCGCTTATATTGTCTAACTTAATATTTATCTGAGTTTTTTCATTTACTAATTCCACTAATTCCTGCTTCGTTCCCGATGCAATAATTTCGCCCTCGTCCATAATACAAATGCGGGTACATAGCTCTTCAGCTTCCTCCATATAGTGGGTAGTATATATTATTGTCATCCCTTGCGCACTTAGTTTCAGCACCGTATCCAATATATGGGACCTGGATTGTGGGTCAATGCCTACGGTTGGCTCATCCATTATAAG
>JAQVRY010000159.1 GCA_028700795.1 Tissierellia bacterium
ATATGCCTTGAACATTTCATCCCCTAATAAAATTATAATTTATTTATTTGATCCTCGATAAATACTTTAGAAATGAGCATAGCTTGGATTATAGGTTCAAAACGATTGAATTGTGAACTTCCTTTCTCGTATTTACTTTGTGCCTTTGTAGTTTTATTTATGATTGAAACCACAGGAGGTATCGCCTCTCTCAATTCATCACTTGTATAACTTTTTGTTTTATCATTTGTAAGTAGCGCTTTTGAAATACAGAGCGCTTTAATTCTGTTTTTTAAGAGTGAATGTTGAGATGTTCCCTCTGAAAACTTAGGTTGCATTTTTTCGCATTTATTAATAGTAGAAGATAGTAGGGATATAGCCTTTTCCAATTCTTCTTTGTTAAATTCCATCATAATACCTCTTTATTAAATTTTAACTGTTAATTAGATAAAAAGAAATGTTCAATATTAATATTTTTCTAAAAGGAAATCAATTATGTTTATAGCCTTAATCCCATCATAGGACTTAATGTAACTCTTGTCCATAGAAAGAACAATTTTCTCATAATTATCGTTAATTAACCTTAATGGTCTAAGTTCTCGTTCACGTACTTCTTCACCCATCATGGTTTCTGTAACTTGAATATAAATTTTATCATCAGGTTTTTCTGCTATAAAATCCACTTCTATTTCACCTACTTTTCCGATATTAACACTATAATCACGACGAATAAGTTCTAAAAAAACTATATTTTCAAGAATATGTCCACGGTCAGCATCACGATAACCAAGCAACATATTCCTAAATCCTAAATCTATAATATAGTTTTTACCTAATGTTTTCAATAGTTGCTTACCTTTAACATCATACCTTCCAACAGAATAAAATATAAAAGCATTTTTAAGCATATTAATATATTTATCAACTGTTTTTCCGGCAACATTAATATCAGATTTTTTCTTACCTTTAACTATATCACCCTCAGAAGATAAGATGTTCCCAATGCTATTAGGTGAAGTGATACTTCCTATATTATCAGCAAGAAACAGTACTATTTTATTTAAGAGTGCTTGATCAGCTACCTTGTTTCTTTCTAATACATCTCGTAGGATAACAGTTGAATAAATACCTTCTAAAACTTCATTTATACGTGCAATATTAAAATCAAGCTGCCTAAGTATTGGCATCCCTCCAATCTGCAGATATTTTTGGAATTTTTCATCAATTGAAACATCTAATGCAAACTCATAAAAGCTTAAGAATTCTATAAAGGATAAAGGTAATACACGAATTTCCACATACCTGCCGGATAAAAGTGTAGAAAATTCTGAAGATAATAAATATGCATTGGAACCTGTTATGTAAATATCCACATCATAATCTAAACGAAATGATTCAATTGCCCTTTCCCAATGTTTAACAGTCTGAAGCTCATCAAAAATAAGATAATTCCTTTCTCCATCAACAATACTATTGCTGACAAATTCATAAAAAGTATCATAATTTAGTATATTTCTATATTTTAAGGATTCCATGTTCATATGCAATATGTTTTTTTTCGGTATATTCTGCTCAAGAAGATAATCCTCAAACAAATCCAACAAAGTGGACTTCCCACAGCGACGAATACCTGTAATAATTTTTACTAAATCTTTATCCTTAAATTCTATTATCTTCTTCAAATATGCCGGTCTATTGATTCGTTCATTCAATTTTCACACCTCTTTCATTATTTTATTACTAATATTATAACCATAAATAAAAAAATAATCAATAGTTTCCGACTTTGAATTCAATAATTATTAATTAATTGCTGTTTTAGCACATCCAATTCTGTAATATTGAAATACTTCTTTAAATTACTTACTATTCTAATCATTAGTTGTCGATTTAAATGGGTCATTCCAAACATATATAGGCAAGTATTTTCCCAACATCTGAAAAGCATACGTTTTGTCATTTTCATCTTCGAACATAGCAAAATAATCACCATGCGCTGATGAAAAATCCATTCTTGAAAATTTTAAATTTTTGTCAGGGTAATTTTTTTGGACATAATTAATTGCTGAGATTTTCCCGATTTGACTTGGTATAATTCCGCCAATCCATAAAAAAGCAATTAATAAAATAATTATAAAAATAACAATTATACTCCTTTTATTTTTCATTAATTTACCCCGATTACTTTTCGATTTTCATCCATATACTTTTCTATTGTTACACATTGTACTTCTTATGTGACGCTATATTAATCCATAAAAGTCTCATCATTCTTATTATTGAAAGATTATTGAAACAAAAGGTAAAAGTATCGGAACTACAAAAGTAAGAATCATTCCCGTCAATAATGTAACCAAACTTAATCTTAAACCTACAAATTTTGTTATCGGTGCAAGCATTGTATCCATATCCCCTGCTGCACCTCCAGCAATCAACGCCCCCGGACTTATTTTAATTAATAAGGGCATTGTAAGAACAGTAAGGAATTCTCGCATTATATTTACTATAAAACCATAAGTACCTATTTCTATGCCGTATTGTTGTGTCATGTAGGCACCAGTTATGCTATAAAAGCTCATACCAGCTGCTGCAGTTGTCGAAATATGTAACGGCAATCTTAGTATAATCCCTGAAACTATACCTCCAATTAAACTTCCAAACAAGATTGCAGCGGGTATCAAAATAATCCTAAAACCAATAAGCCTTAAATAAACAAATACTTCCTTGTTTGCTCCCTGAGAAATACCTACACAAATATACAAAACTATTAATGCTATAGTAAAAAATAAATCTGTAACCCAAGAGGTTATTATAGACCTTAGAAGTACACCTGCTATAAAACCTATAATTATACTGGCAGGCATTATCCATACAAGATTACTTCCCTTTTTATATTCTTCATCTTTAAATAATTCACTATCTATATCATTAACATCTAATTGTATACTTTCTTCTATTAAATCATAATCAATTTTATCCAAAGGAAGTACTGTCTTCTCGACGATAAATGTTAAAAGCACACTAAAGACAACGGTAGCTATTGCAATAACTGCACAATTTAAACCTATTCTTATAATATTGTCTACTATCGATTTATCAAGCCCGATTCCTAAACCAATAACCAACATTAGTAATACTAAAGCAAATGTGGATATTTTATCGGAATATACAAAAAATTTTTCTTTTTTTACAATTA
>JAQVRY010000160.1 GCA_028700795.1 Tissierellia bacterium
TTTAGTGATTACTTTACCATTATAAGATTTCTTTTCACCTGTCTCTTTGTCATAATAAAATACTTTCATGTCGGTTTTAACTGGCGGATTATAATAAATTACATTATCCGGATTATTGTTTACTTTTTCAGCCGGATTTACTGTTGAAATATGACCAAGAAATCCCGGGGCTTCCCCTGCTTTATAATTTTCTAAAGGAACAATTTCAAGTTCTGCCTGCTTAGCAAATCCTGTATATGCATAATATGCTCCTAAGGCTGTCCAATGATGGTCTGTTCTGTAATAAACATATTCATCAATATGCTCCTTAATAGGTGTATAGGCATCTACAGAAATTATTTTATCCGAAAAATTATCATTTACAAATTTAATTGCATCGATTTGAGAATCAGATAAATTTTTATATTTATCATTGTTTAAAAACTCTATTTGAATTGGTGCTAATAATGAATAAACTTTAACATCTTCACCAAATTTACTTTCAACAGTATTAACCATATCTGAATACATTTTTGCTTTTTCTTCCTTAAATTTATATAGCTCCATGACAGTATCATTTAAAATTAACAAATTACCTTTTGTGTTTCCCTCGGTATTTGTGTTATCAGGTTTTTCACTGACATCCTCATCGGAAACCTCATTGCCTCCCACATTTTGGCCATCAAAATCAACCAAAAATACTTCCTCTTTTCTTTTAATTCCTTTTAGTGATGTTATATCTTTGCTTATTTTAACTAATTTTTCTCTGTCAAAGAAATGGTCTGCAAAGAAGTCTTCAAAATCCCTAAAATACTTCCCGGACAAAAGATTATCCATACTAAAGATAGGTTTTTGTGCTAATGCTCTGTTTTCAACCTCAGATATTGTTTTATTCTTAGGAGCCAACATATTTAAAATTGCTATTATATAAATTAGGGACATAAATATAAATATGTTCAAAAATGATATTCTATTTTTCTTATCCATGGCTGCCTCCTAAAACCTAAAGTATAAAAACGGATTGTAAGTCTGTCCAATTAGCAATATGGTGCTTACAAGTAAAATTACTGCATTAAATGCCACAACCGTCAATTTAGATGGTTGATAATGGTTTATAACTATAAGGTTATTTATTTTCTTGTATATACTGCTGAATACAGGTGTACTGCATAATGCTGCAAAAATCAAAAATATAACATTATTAAAAAATTCCACTTCAAATTTTATATCATATAAAGGATTATTGCCATAACCAAACAATATGCCAATAAACTTTAATCCCTTTGTAATATCAATATAATAGAAAAATACCCATCCGATAATAACTATAAGCATCAAATAAACATGAGACAATACTGTCGGAATTTTATTTAACACTCGATATAATAATTTCCTTTCCAACAATAAGAAAACACCGTAATACAAACCCCATATAATAAAATTCCAGCTTGCTCCATGCCAAAAACCTGTTAGCATCCAAACTATAATTACGTTGCGAACAAATTTTTTTCTATTACCCCCAAGAGGAATATATACATAATCTTTGAAAAACGAGCTTAAGGAAATATGCCATCTTCTCCAGAAGTCTTGTACGCTTTTTGCAATATAAGGATAATTAAAGTTTTCTTTATAAGTAAATCCAAACATTCTTCCTAATCCAATAGCCATATCTGAATAGCCGCAGAAGTCAAAATAAATCTGAATTGTATACATTATTATTCCAAGCCAAGCCCCCAAAATTGATAATTCATTTAAATTGCTATCCAAAAACATTGTGGCAACTTGACCGGCTGTATTTGCTATTATTACCTTCTTTAATAAACCTATTATAAATCTGTTAATTCCATAACTGAAGTTGCTTGGTGTTATAACTCTATTATCTATTTCATTTGCTACATCAATATATCTTACTATTGGGCCTGCAATTAATTGATGATAAAGTGACATGTATAAAAGTAGTTTATAAAACTTCTTTTGAGCGGGAACGTCTTGTCTGTATACATCAATTACATATGAAATTATTTGAAATGTATAAAATGATATCCCAATTGGCAACCCGATTGAGCTTAATCCTATATTAGTACTAAAAACAAAGTTTACATTATTAACAAAAAAGTTATAATATTTAAATATACCAATCATTGATAAATCAATTATTATTGCTGAATACAAAGCGATTTTGCTCTTGTATGTTCCTTTATACTTTTCAATTAATAATGCAAAGGAATAATTGACGATTCCGCTAAACAGTAATGCTAAAATAAAAAAGGGTTCTCCCCAAGCATAGAAGAACAAAGAAAAACTTAGCAGAACTATGTTTCTGTAAGTGTTATTTTTGCTTATAAAATAAAAAAATAAATTAATGGGGAAAAATAAATATAAGAAAACTAAACTTGAAAACACCATTATGACTTATCCTCCAGTTGATACTATTTGACAGTTGACCTTCATAAACAAAAGTTAAAGTCAATAACTTAAAACCTCATCCACAAAATTACTTAACTCTTCCAAATCTTCCTTACTTATTGCATCTCCGTCATATAAGGATGCTACAAGACTCTTTAAGGAATTTTTGTGCATTTTTTCAAGAAAGGTCTTGCTTTCCTTCTGCAAGTAATCCTTCTCGCTTATAATAGAATTGTAGTAGTTGAATCTTCCTTTTTTCTTGGTTTCTAAAAATCCCCTATCCACCAATCTGGCTAAAAAGTTTAAAACAGTAGTATGTGCCCAATCCTTCTTTCCCTTTAGCTTCTCAATTATATAGGTTGATGATACAGGTTTATCAGCTTCCCAAATTATCATCATTATTTCCAATTCACTGTCAGGCAATCTTTTAATAGCTCCCATTTTACACCCCTCTTTTATCCAATTCTACAACCGTAGAACCAATTTGTCAAGTATTATATTCTTTATTTGTAGTTCATTAGTATTACGCCAATTATTGCCATTGCAATGCCTATGGCTTTATGTGTATTTATATGTTCATGAAAGATAAGTACCCCTATAATTACTGAAAGCACATTAACAATTGCAGAAGAAAAAGGCACTATGAAGCTTAAATCATTTTTTACAACAATACCGGTCCATAAGAGGAAGCTGCCACCATAAAATAATAATGCCAAGAGCATTTTAGTGCTTATATTGAAGAAAAAAGCTCCTTCATTTATTCCAAACTC
>JAQVRY010000161.1 GCA_028700795.1 Tissierellia bacterium
AAAAGGAGAGTAATATGTTTTCAGAAATCATTAAAAATGTAAAGAATAAAACACCATTAGTACACAATATCACTAACTATGTAACTGTAAATGATTGTGCAAATGTATTATTAGCTTGTGGAGGTTCACCCATAATGGCTGATGATATAGAAGAAGTAGAAGAAATTGTATCCATAAGCAGTGCATTGGTATTAAATATTGGTACATTAAATTCAAGAACTATTGAATCTATGATTAAGGCAGGAGAAAAAGCAAATGAACTGAATATACCCGCTATACTTGATCCTGTGGGAGTAGGAGCATCAAACCTTAGAACAGATACTGCAAGGAAATTATTGGATGAAGTAAAATTTGCTGTTGTAAGAGGTAATATGTCAGAAATTAAAGCATTAGGCAACACTAATGCAAAGGGAGCCAGAGGTGTTGATGCTAATGTGGCTGATTCAATTAACGAAGAAAATTTGACCGAAGTTGTTGAATATGTTAAATCATTATCAGGAAAACTCTCTTTGGTGGTTGCTGTAACCGGTGCAATAGATATTGTTTCAGATAGTACAAAAACATATATTATTCGAAACGGACATCCAATGATGGGTAAAATATCAGGGACAGGTTGTATGCTTTCATCAACAATCGGTGCCTACTGTGGTGCTAACAAGGACAATATTATTGATGCCACAGCAGCGGCTGTATGTATAATGGGACTGAGCGGTGAATTAGCTTACGAAAAAATGAAAAAAAACGATGAAGGAACATCCATGCTAAGGTCGCATTTAATAGATTTTATGAGCAAAATTGATGATGAAATGTTGAAGGAAGGTGCGAAGGTTGAAATTAGACAGTAAATCATTAATGCTATATGCAATTACTGAGAGAGCTTGGTTAAAGGGAAAAACAGTTGCCAAAGCCGTTGAAGAAGCAATATTAGGAGGAGCAACTTTCATTCAGCTAAGGGAAAAGAATTTAAGCTATGAAGAATTTTTAAAAACTGCCATAGAAGTAAAGGTGATAACTGACAAATATAATATTCCCTTTATAATCAATGACAATGTAGATATAGCAGTTAAAGTCGGTGCGGATGGAGTACATATCGGTCAAAGTGACGAAGAAATAAAAACAGCCAGAGAAAAATTAGGAGCTGATAAAATAATCGGTCTTTCAGCAGGCACAGTTGAAGAAGCTGTTCAAGCCGAACAAAATGGAGCAGATTATATAGGAGTGGGTGCAGTTTTCAATACTTCAACAAAACTTGATGCTATTACGGTTTCGTTTGAAACCTTAAGAGAAATATGTAATACTATAAAGATACCTGTAATTGCAATCGGAGGAATATCAAAAAATAATGCACTTCAGCTTGCAGGAACAGGCATAGAGGGAATATCTGTTGTATCAGCAATTTTTGCACAGAGTGATATTAAGACTGCGGCGACTGAACTATTAGAATTAGCAAAACAAATAATAGAATGAAGAGGAGTAATATGAAAAAGGTATTGACAATAGCCGGTTCTGACTCAAGCGGAGGAGCAGGCATACAGGCAGATTTAAAAACAATGACCAGCCACAAAATATACGGCATGAGTGTTATAACCGCATTAACAGCCCAAAATACAACAGGAGTATATGGTGTATTTGAATCATCATCGGAATTTGTTGCTCAACAGATGGATGCAGTTTTTACAGATATTTATCCTGATGCAATAAAAATTGGTATGGTTTCAAATAAAGAAATTATATCTGTTATTGCAGACAAGCTGATTAAATACAATGCAGAAAAAATAGTGCTTGACCCTGTAATGGTCGCCACAAGCGGCAGTAAACTCTTTAAGGACGATGCAATAGAGATGCTGATAAATAAGTTGATACCTTTGGCAACCGTAATAACACCAAACATACAGGAAGCTCAGGTGCTTTGTGGTTTTGAAATTGACAGCAAAGAAGATATGCAAAGAGCAGCAGTAGAAATATCAAAGAATTACTCGGGATATATACTCATTAAGGGGGGTCATTTAACTTTTAGCAGCGATGATTTATTATATGCAAATGGTGAATATATATGGTATGAGCAGCCAAAAATAAATAATCCAAATACACATGGAACAGGCTGCACGCTTTCATCGGCAATTGCATGCAATTTAGCTGAAGGCAATGATGTTAAAACCAGCATATTAAATGCAAAGAAATATATAACCGGAGCTATAAAATCAAATTTAAATTTAGGAAAAGGAAGAGGACCTTTAAATCATTTCTGGAATTTAGTTTAGAAAAAATGACGTCAAGAAAATTGGCGTTTTTATCAGCACTTGCACCACCGAACCTTTTGGAGATAAAAAGTCTTGAAAAGGTCCGTCCCTTCATGACAAGGGGACGCATGACAAGGGGACGGGGTTTGTTGTCACAACTATTCTTGTTTGGAACATTTAATATCCTGTTTCGTCTATATGATTGAGGTGATGAGTAATGAATAAAAAGTTAATTTTTTTGGTAATGGTAATAATTATAGGAGCTATAATATTTACAGTAGTGAATCAATTAAATAATGATGAAAATATTGAAACAGTATTATTTAATGCAATTGTAATAGAAAACAACGAAACTTCTATATTGGTAAATCCAGAGGAAGGTTCATCGGAACTTAATTCAAGTGATAAAATAGTAGTAAGAGTTCCTGTAGATAATGCTACATTGAAGGACTTATCAGAATTTACTGAAGGAGCTAAAGTTAAAATTACTTATAACGGAATGATTATGGAAAGCTATCCTGCCCAAATAAATGCCTATGATGTGGAAAAAATAGGGGGTGTGCAAAAAATCGATTAATGCATGGTAAAACTGCAGATATTTATATAAAATAATGCATTAATCAAAAATTTGCACAGTTTTATGTAGTAAATCATACTATTTTAAATAAAAATAATGCATTAATCAAAAATTTGCACATTTCAATTAAGCATGAGTGGACAATGAGCAAGATTATTAAAATAAAAATCCTGCTCATTAATTTTTTATTGATATTTTCTCTCGCTATGGTTATAATAATATTGAATATTAAATTAGCCGGGAGGTGATGAAATGAGTTATATAAAACGAAATATCGAAACCACTATAGAAAAAGCTTCTAAGATGTTTCCAGCCGTTTT
>JAQVRY010000162.1:0-1664 GCA_028700795.1 Tissierellia bacterium
TAAATATCCGTTGTGGAAATATTATAAAAGGAGAATATCATGACTGATTCTAATGATGATGCAATTCGTATGTTAGACGAGGAAATTAGATATTTAAAGCTTTTATCTAAACAATACCCAACAATTGCTTCTGCATGTACAGAAATTATTAACTTACAAGCTATTTTAAATCTTCCCAAAGGCACGGAACATTTTCTTTCCGATATACATGGGGAGTATGAATCCTTCAATCATGTGCTGAGAAACGGCTCAGGCAATATAAAGCGTAAAATCAACGAAGTTTATGGGGATATTATGAGTGATAAGGAAATTAAAAGACTTGCCACATTGATTTATTATCCTGAGCAGAAACTTGAAATAATTCATAAGGAAGAAGAAGATATAGAAGACTGGTATAGAATTACTATTTACAGGCTTGTGGTAATTTGCAGGAAAGCAGCTTTCAAATATACTCGTATGAAGGTAAGAAAAGCACTTCCAAAAGAATTTGCATACATTATCGAAGAACTGATGAATAAAGGACCTGAAGAGGATAAAGAAGAATACTACAGCGAAATAATAAATACGATAATAAGAATAGGCAGAGCTGATGAATTTATTATATCAATGGCAAAGCTTATTCAAAGATTAGTTATAGACAGGCTTCACATTGTAGGTGATATTTTTGACAGAGGTCCCGGTGCTGATAAAGTAATGGATACCATTATGAATTATCATACCGTGGACATACAATGGGGCAATCACGATGTATTGTGGATGGGTGCTGCAGCAGGAAGTGAAGCTTGCATTGCAACAGTATTAAGAATATGTGCCAGATATGCAAATTTAGACACAGTCGAAGATGGTTATGGCATAAATGTTTTGCCTTTAGCAACATTTGCACTGGAATACTACGGTGATGATGAATGCATTCAATTTAAACCTAGGGTAGAAAGTGATATCGTTTATTCAGATAAGGATTTAAAACTAATTGCCAAAATGCATAAGGCAATTTCGATTATACAGTTTAAGCTGGAAGGCCATATAATTAAAAGACGTCCTCATTTTAATATGGATGACAGGCTGCTGCTTGATAAAATAAATTACGAAGAAGGAACAATCGAGTTATATGGCAAAGTATATCCATTGAATGATAAAAACTTTCCGACCATTGACCCTAAAAACCCGTATGTACTCAATAGGGAAGAAGAAGAATTGGTTGAAAAGTTAAGATCATCTTTTTTAAACAGCGAAAAACTCCAAAAACACATAAGATTTATGTTGATAAATGGAAGCTTGTATTTGAAATTCAACTCTAATTTATTATATCATGGATGTATTCCGGTTAACGAAGATGGTACATTCAAGAAGGTGCATATCGGCTCTTCAGGGAAATCATACAGCGGCAAGGCTTATTTAGACAGGCTTGAAATATTGGTAAGAGAAGGATATTTTCATAAGACTAATCGGGACGCAAAACAATACGGCATGGATATTACTTGGTATTTATGGACAGGTTCGGATTCTCCTTTGTTCGGCAAAGATAGAATGACTACTTTTGAAAGATATTTCGTAGATGACAAGAAAACACATAAAGAAACTAAAAGTCCATATTTTAAATTAGAAGACAGTGAAGAAATGTGCAGAAGGATTTTTGAGGAATTTGGCTTGGATGCTGAATGCTC
>JAQVRY010000162.1:1764-3123 GCA_028700795.1 Tissierellia bacterium
CACGTATAAATTTCATAATAAATCATAAAGACATTTTTCATTCATATTTTATAAAAAGAGAGTATGGTGATAAAATGTCTTCTTTTTATTCAAGCATTGTGCAGAACTTTTTAATTGCATTTGGAGTCGTTATAGGAGCAAGCTTGTTTTCGGGATTGGGAGCTATTATGACAGACACACCTCCATTAAAGGTGATGACCGATGTTGCAGGCTCAATCAAATTATGGGCTATAGCGGCATCCTTGGGTGGTACTTTTTCATCATTTGTGGTAATTGAGAAAGGGCTATTTGAAGGTGAAATAAGAACATTGTTAAAACAAGTATTTTATATAGTGATTTCATTAACCGGTGCAAATGTGGGATATGAATTCATCAGGCTTCTTCAAAGATGCGGCAATATATGGTGGAAATGATGAAAGTTAAGAGAAATGTTAAAAAAACTGCAGGATATAAATTTCTTATTTGTTTTATAACAGGATTGCTTTGGGGAACAGTTGCAGGCTCTTTGGGGATAAGCATATTAGTCAGCCATAGAATGGAAGGGTTTTATGAAAAGATAGCATATTTGGAGCATACCATTCAAGATAAGGATGAAAAACTTGATAAGCTTGAAAGCTCAATCAACAATGCAAATATTGTGTTGAAGGATACTTCCGTCATATTGGAATTTACTAATTTAAGCAAGGAACAAATAGACATGATAGACAATATTGAAATTGAAAAAGCAATTAAAGAAAAATATGCTTCATCCTTGGGCAAGGAAATCAAGAGTCTGGATGCGGATATTCTTGTGCAGGTAATAGATAAAAGAATATTAAGGTTTGACAATACTGAATATCAATTAACCGTTAATAAACTTGTGCTGTCAGATATTTTAAAATTGTGGGTAGGAGTGTCTCCCTTGGAAGTGACCTCGTAGCATTGTAATATAATGTTAATGTTTATTATGTTGGTTTTCATGGTATAATGTAAAAAAGAAATAAAGAGGTGGGCGATGAGAATAAAATATTTTAAATGGTCAATTTTTATTTCATTGTTATTATTGATTGCTTTTGTTCAATATTCTGGTCCCGATGCTTATGCTGAAGATTCCATTAAAATAATAATAGATGGTAAGAGAATAAAACCCGATGTGGATCCTTATATAAGTAACGACAGAACATTAGTGCCTATAAGGGTAATAGCTGAAGAATTGGATTCTGTCGTTGAATGGGATAATGATAACAGAGCAGTCCATATATCTAAAGAAGATGTACATATACTTCTTAGAATTGACAGCTACTTAGTTGAATATACGAATGACAATGAAACTACTTACACAATTATTGATGTGGCTCCTCAAATAACCGGAGACCGTAC